>JBDRSZ010000117.1:0-6878 GCA_043824415.1 bacterium
CGTACGTTATCACAATTTCCGCATATCTTGTCGTCCTCCTGACTGTGGGCATCCTCCTTGCCTCAAAGATCAAGAGCAAGGAGGATTTTATGGTTTCCGGACGGAAGCTGACGGCTCCCGTCCTCGTAAGCACACTCTTGGCGACCTGGATTGGCTCTGGCGACATTTTCAGCGTGGCCGACCTATCGTATCATCACGGGTATTCCTCCCTCATCGGGAGTGCGGGAGGGTGGCTCGGGTTTGTCATCGTTTATTTCATCGCAGCGCGGGTCCGTCGGTTCGGACAGTTTACAGTTCCCGACATCCTGGAAACCCGTTACAACGAGTGGGCCCGCCTTCTGGCGACGATAACGACGATCATTGCCTATGTAACGATCGTGAGCTATCAATTCAGGGGAGGAGGATGGGTCATCAATATCATCTCGGGAGGACAGATCGCAGAAAAGACGGCCATGCTGTGTATGGCAGGTTTTGTGATTCTGTACACACTGACTGCTGGGATGCTCTCCGTGGCGTATCTTGACGTCATCAACGGGATCGTCATCATCGGGGGCGTGCTTTTGGCTTTGCCGTTCGTCATTAAGACCGGGGGCGGTCTCTCGACGATTTCAGCCAATGTGACGCCGAGGTCGCACCCCATTCTGGGAAACATGTCCTTTGTCAGGGCGATGGGGTATTTCGTGCCGACCTTTTTGCTCGCACTGGCCAATGCGAACATGTATCAGCGTTTCTTTTCCGCGAAAGATGAGAGAGAGGCGAAAAAATCCGTTGTGGGACTCATCATTGGTGTCATCCTCATCGGTGTTTCTGTTCAAAGTTTAGCGGTCATCGGGAGCAGCATCTTTAAAGGACTTTCGCCGACGGAATCGGGTAAGATTGTTCTGCTTGTTGCACACAAAGGCGTTCCCGTAGTCATCGGGTGTATTCTATTTGCCGCCATTATCGCCATTATCACCTCTACGGCAAACAGCTTCCTACTTGTTCCTTCCACGAACATTATGCGGGACATTGTGCAGCGCTTCATCAAACCCGACATTTCCGATAAATCTATGGTTCTCGGAAGCCGAATCGCGCTCGTTGTGCTGGGATTGTGCGCCTATCTGCTCATCGGATTCTATCCGAGGATACTCCATGCCGCTTATGCGGCGTATACGATCTACGGAGCAGGCCTGACACCGGCCCTGATGGCGACGTTTTTCTGGAAACGAGCAACACCCTCAGCGGGCGTTGTTTCGATCTCTTCTGGAATGTGCGTGACGGTCGGTTGGGAGATTGCTAAAAGGATATTCGGGGTTGAACCTCTGGGCATCCCGGCCGTTTATCCCGCGCTGCTGAGTTCGATCGTTTTACTCGTTGTCGTCAGTTTGCTCACGCAACGACCTTCGGAGGAGAAGTGGAGACCGTTTTTTAGAAAGTAGAGAAGAAGGCTTTCGATTGAATGATGGAAAAAGTCCGCTATTTCGCTTGATAAATTCATAAACCACAGAGCACTCAGAGAAAAACACAGAGTAAAATACAAATTTGTAATCACTGAGTCGAAAAGAATTGACAAAATGAATGAAACAGACTGGATATAATTGATTTGCTGTAACTCTATGTTTTTTTATTTTCTGTGATTCTCTGTGATACTCTGTGGTGAATAATTTAAGTTTGAGAGTGGACTTTTTTATATCCATTCAATGGAAACAGGTTCATTCTGTATTGGAGAGTGCGACCTCCAACGCTTTTTCCGCATGGATGACTGCTGTGTCGAACAGCGGAACGCCGCAGTCCTCTTCTTTAATGAGCAATGGGATCTCCGTGCATCCAAGGATAACGCCCTCGGCGCCTTTTTCGTGGAGACGTCGGACGATCTCGATATACTGCTCCCGTGATTCTTGCTTGAGAATACCTCTTCCCAATTCATCGAAAATGATTTGGTTGACGATGTCTTGATCCAACGCTTCTGGGACGAGCGTTCGGATACCGTGATTCTTCAGCCCGTCCTTATAAAACGATTCCTTCATCGTGAAGATCGTTCCCAAGAGTCCGACAGTCTCCATTTTACGTTTTTGAATTTCTTCTGCGGTGGCATCGATGATGCTGATGAGGGGAAGGGGAGATTTTTTCTGTATCAGATGAAACACCTTGTGCATGGTGTTCGTTGCGATCACGATAAAATCAGCACCGCCGTTTTTCAACGAAATGACTGCCTTTGTCAATCCTTCTGCAATGGCATTCCACTCGCCGGCGAGCATCCAGTCTTCGTACTGCTGAAAAGAAACACTGTGGACGATGATCGGAGGGAAACCATAGTTTCCATATCGTTCGATGTATGTTCGTGTAATGTGCTGGTAGTATGTAACCGTTGACTCAGGGGTCATCCCGCCTAAAATACCGATTGTTTTAGACATCGATCCTCCTTGGCGAAAGAGTTTCAGGATAATATATAAACCTATGATGTAAAGTCAAGACAATTTTAAGGATTATACTTGACATTGAAGCGAATTTTTACTAAAATAATTCATCCAGTACGCGCCCGTAGCTCAATTGGATAGAGCGCAGGCCTCCGGAGCCTGAGGTTTTGGGTTCGATTCCCAACGGGCGTACGAATGAAACCCCTCATGTTGCGAAAAAGGGGTTTTATTTGGTTTAAATTTAAGCGGTTTGGATTTCAGTGATCGTGAATAAAACGCAGTATTTCTCAGAAGAGACGATCGATACGTATTCACGGAGTATGCTGCAGGAATTGAAAGAAGTTAAGCGCCAACGTGCTCTTTCCTTCACGCCTGAAAATTCCGCGCTTCTCATTCTCGACATGCAGAAATATTTTCTCTATGAGAAATCCCATGCGTATATTCTGAGTGCCCCGTTCATCGTTCCCAAAATGATTCGATTGGCAAAGGCCTACGAAAAAGAGGGATTGCCCATTGTGCTTACCCGCCATTTGAATACGCGGGATGATGCGGGAATGATGAAACGATGGTGGAAAGAGATAATCGATAAGAAGGAATCCGGAAGTGAGATCATTTCTGACTTGAACGAAATCGACGGCATTCGGATCGAAAAAACACAGTATGACAGCTTTTATAGAACCGCGCTTGAAAAAATCCTGAGAGAGAAAGATGTAACTCGAATCGTCATCACGGGTGTGATGACCCATCTCTGCTGTGAAACGACGGCAAGATCGGCATTCGTCAGGGATTTTGAAGTTTTTTTTCCTGTAGACGGAACAGCGACGTACAACGAGGATTTTCATCGTGCGGCTTTGTTGAACTTGACCCACGGTTTTGTACATCCCGTCCTGATGGAAGAATTGATAAATCAGGTAGAGGAATCAGGGCGTGGAATGCACTGATGTTGTGGTCATCGGAGCCGGTCCAGCGGGAATTGCCGCAGCGATACAATTGAAACGGTACGGCATTTCGCCTATCTTATTCGAAAAAGATTCTTCTGGCGGTCTTCTGAGAAATGCTCATCTCGTTGAGAATTATCCCGGTTTTCCGAACGGAATTGGAGGCATGCAACTTGTCCGTCTTTTTGAGAAACAGTTGACCCGTCATGGTGTGATGATTCAGTATGAATGCGTTCGACTGTTGGATTTTCGTGGGAATCAATTTTTCATAGCGACGAATGAAAGGGAGATAGGATCCAGATTTGTCATCGTAGCCTCCGGTACAATTCCGAAACAACCGACGGATGTGACAATTCCTGATTCGGTAAAAAGCTGCGTATTCAATGAAGTCTATCCGATTGCTAATGTTCAGAATAAAAAAATTGCCATCATTGGAGCGGGAGATGCTGCTTTCGATTATGCACTTCATTTGTCTGAAAATAACAGCGTATTCATCCTTAACAGAGATAGGGATGTGAAATGCCTTCCTCTCCTTAAGGAACGAAGCGTAAGAAAGCAAAACATCATTTACTTGCAGAATGTCAGAGTTAAAAAGTTGAATCGCTTAAAGAAAGCGATCCGTTTATATTACAGCGGTGAGGATTTACAGGAAGAAGTCGAAATCACCGTTGATTATCTCCTCTTTGCAGTCGGCAGGGAACCCTGTGTTGATTTTCTGACGAAGGAATTGATTCAGCGTTTTAAACAGCCTAATCTACGTAACTGCGTCTATTTTGTGGGCGACGTCCATAATGGTTTGTACAGACAAACAGCCATTGCCGTAGGAGAGGGGATAAAAGCCGCCATGAACATTTATCAAGATATACAGAATGGAGTCCAATGAAGATCGTTGCAACCACTGGGATTTCTGACATAGCTACGGTATATATCGCGAAAACAAGCAACGGAAAATATATCGAATTCGTTGAATCCGTACAACCGCCCATTCCAAGAGAGCTTAAATGGGTTTTGATCGTATCTACATTGTTTGGATGTCCTGTTGGATGTCCCATTTGCGACGCTGGCGGATTTTACGGAGGTAAATTAACAAAAGAAGAGATACTCTCTCAGATCGATTCCTTGATTACGAAGCGATATCCGGATCGACATGTGCCCGTTCCGAAATTCAAGATTCAGTTCGCACGCATGGGGGAGCCGTCTTACAATACAGCGGTTTTAGATGTACTCGAAATTCTTCCCCAAATGTACGAAGCGCCTGGACTCATACCCACGATCTCGACAATCGCTCCGCAAAGCTCCGATCGATTCTTTAAACGATTGATGAGAATTAAGGATGATCTGTACAAGGATCGATTTCAACTTCAGTTCTCCATTCATTCTACGGATGCAAAGCAGAGGGACCGGCTAATTCCTGCAAAAAAATGGGATCTGAGAACCATTGCTCAATACGGGCAGGAATTCTTTAGGGCAGGTGAGAGGAAAATAACCTTGAATTTTGCTCTTGCAAAGGATGTATCGGTGGATCCGGAAATACTCATCCGATATTTCAATCCCGAACTATTTTTCATTAAAATCACTCCGGTGAATCCGACATTACGAACACATCAAAATAAAATATTTTCACGCATTCATCCTGATCAAAATGAATACGCAATCATCGATGCGTTGAAAGCGATAGGCTATGAAGTTTTACTAAGTATAGGGGAATTGGAGGAAAATTTCATCGGGAGTAATTGCGGACAGTTCATCACCCATTATTTACATACGGAAGAACGGATTAAAGAGGGGTATACCTATCCAATCCAGTATGATCATGAACAAGATGGAGTCTTTACATTGGAGAAATTTTATGAGCGAGAATGAATACACGACGCAACTGGCGGTCATCGGTGCAGGGCCGGGCGGGTACCCGGCGGCATTCTTTGCAGCAGATTCGGGAATATGCGTTACTCTGATCGATTCGGAACCCAATCCGGGCGGCGTTTGTCTCTACCGCGGTTGCATCCCCACGAAAACCTTGCTCCATGTCGCTGAAGTCATACAACAGGCAGGGGAAGCTGAGGCGTGGGGCGTCCATTTTGATAAACCGAAAGTCCATATTGAAAAAATCCGATCATGGAAAGACTGCGTGGTTCAGAAGATGACAGCCGGACTCGGCCAGCTCTGCAGGCAACGAAATATCGAATATATTCAAGGCAGGGCGCGGTTCCTCGATTCACAATCCTTGGAGGTTACGACACAAACTGGAGTAATAAAGCGGATTGCGTTTGAAAACGTGATTGTTTCATCGGGGTCCCATCCTGCCTCTATTCCGGGAATATCGACGGATTCTCCCAGAATCCTGTTTTCGGATGAGGCTTTGGATCTTCCCGACATTCCAAAGACTTTGCTAGTGGTCGGCGGTGGATATATTGGTCTTGAAATGGGAACCATCTATGCAACGCTTGGAAGCGAAGTGTCCGTCGTCGAGATGATGCCGGATATACTCCCGGGCGCAGATTCGGACCTCGTCAGAACCTATTCCATGACAGCGAAAAAATGTTTTCGTTCTATTATGACGAATACCACGGTCACGGATATGGAAGACACTCCCGACGGAATAAACGTGAATTTAAAGAACAGGGAAGGTGCGACAGAGCATCAAGTGTTTGATAAAGTACTCGTCACAATCGGTCGGAAACCTAATTCCGAGGGATTGGGTTTAGAAAACACCCGTGTTAAAATCGATGGGAATGGTTTTGTCTGCGTCGATCCACAGCGCCGGACAGCAGAACCATCCGTCTACGCCATTGGAGACATCGTGGGCGGTGCAATGCTGGCCCATAAGGCCACGCACGAGGGAAGGGTCGCCGTTGAAGCCATTCTTGGCCGGAAAACCGCATTCCAGCCCAAAGCCATCCCTGCCGTGCTCTTTACGGACCCTGAAGTGGCCTGGTGCGGTTTGACGGAAAACGAAGCCAAAGAGAAGGGGGTGGAAGTCCAGATAGCGAAATTCCCGTGGGGAGCGTCGGGCCGTGCGGCGAGTTTAGGCAGGATGGATGGTCTGACAAAGCTGATCATCGATCCTGGTACGGAAGTCATTTTAGGAGTCGGACTCGTCGGTCCCGGAGCCGGTGAGCTCATTTCCGAGGGAGCCTTGGCTGTCGAACAGGAATTAAAGGCATCGGATTTGGCAAGGACGATTCATCCCCATCCGACGCTGTCGGAAACTTTGATGGAAGCCGCTGAAGTCTTCTACGGGCATTGCACGCACGTTTATCGACCTAAAAGATAGAGCGATATCTGTTATCAAAACAGTATTCCATAAAGATGGGGTAGGATGTACAACCTGTCCCATCTTTTCATCATATCAAAAAGTAAGACCCCAGGATTTTGAGAAAAATCCAGGGGTCTTAATGTAAAAATTCTGTTCTTATTTCACAAGCATGAGCTTTCCCGATTCCCTTACGATGTCAACTCCGCTTTTCGGAATGGCTGTAAAGCGATAGAAGTACACTCCGCTCGGCATGGAGTTTCCCGCGGCGTCTTTTCCGAACCAGCCGAT
>JBDRSZ010000118.1:0-3164 GCA_043824415.1 bacterium
ATGCAATTTCTTGACTTTTTCTAACTGGGACTGGAGCGGTTCTCTCAGCTTCTGGGGAAGGGGTACGATCCTGTCCTTTTTGCCTTTTGCGTCTCTGATCGTTATCTGATTGTAATGAAAATCAATGTCCTTTACTCGAAGCTGAAGGCATTCGCTTAACCTTAGTCCCGAGCCGTAGAGGAGCATGGCCATGATCCAGTGGACGCCGTTGAGTTGTCCCATGATGGAGCGCACTTCATCACGCGTGAAAACAACGGGTACGCGCTTCGTTTTTTTCGCCCATACCAGTTCTCCAAAATCTCCTAAATCTTTTTCAAAACATTCTTGTATAGAAAAACGATGGCGCACAGTGCCTGGTTCTGGGTGGAGGAGGATACTTTCTGTTTGACGGCGAGGTGACTCAGGAAAGCGTTTATATGTCGTTCATCGAGCGTGCGGGGATGCTGCTTGCCTGGGAAGAGGATATATTGCTTGATCCAGTAGAGGTAGGTCTTCTCAGTGGAGTAGCTATAGTGCCTCGTTCTTAAGGCGTTCCTAACCTGGTCTAAGAGTTTGGACTTTTTAACGCTATCATGAAGCGTGTTCACTGATGGCATGATTTTTCTCTGTGTGTCGAAACAAACCTCTCCTTTTTCACTTCATGTAATCGAGCACCCTCTGCGTTCCATGTTCGCCTCTCCCCAGAGGTTAACATCCGTTTTCAGACCCGCAATACATGATGAACGACACTCAGAAAATATGCGTATTGGTTGAATAGATGGAATTATAATAACCAATTTAAGGTTGATATGCAAGAAGAAAAATGAGTACGCGACAGCCATGTTAAAAGGAGGTGACAGATGCAGTATCGAAATGATCAACCTGTCTCGTTAGATGCTTCAAAATATGGGAGATTATAGAATCAACCATGTTTAACAAAACGGCGGGATGGGTCTGATATTAAAGAAGGCTCCCGCCGATCCGGTGACTCGGGGATGGGGTGTTATCCTGCGTGTTGTTGTGAATGACGGATGGCGATCAGAAGTAAAGCGTTCGGTAGTCTTTGATGTTGGCCCGCTCTTTCAACTGTGAGTACCACGCCACGTACCTGGTTTGCTGTTTTCTCTGGAGGAGCATCCTTTTCAGGTTCTCTTTTTCCGCTGCAAAGGCGTTTTCGTCGACGGTTGTTCGGTCGATAATTTTAATAAGATAGTATCCGAGTCTGCCATCCACGGGTCCGGACACGTCGCCCGCGCGCAGCCGGAATGCCGCTCCGGCAAACTGAGGATCCCTGCCGACACCGGAGATGTACGATGGAAGTGTGAACATTCCCGTTTCTTTGATTTCGAGAGAGTCTTCCGAAGCCGCAGCTTCGAACGTCTGCCCGCCGTCGATCTTGTTCCGGATTTGCGTACAGAGTTCGCCCGCTTTGTTTTTCTGTTTTTCTCTCTGGACGGTATTGTGTATGGCCGTCTTGACTTCATCCAACGGCCTGACGCGCGCTTTTTGAATGTCGGAGATCCGGAACACGACGATGTTATTCCCGGCCATCACGGGATTGCTGATCACGCCCACCTTTCCTTCGAATGTGAGGTTGCTGATCCGAGTGGCCATTCCGATGCCGGGGACGATTCCGCCTTTCTGGAAATAGGGGGTTTCCATGACGGTCAGGCCCTCCAATTCAGCCATTCGGGAAAATTGCTTGCCCTTCGTTCGCACGACCTCTTCGTGAAAGTAGTCGGCTTTCTCGTTGAGTGCATCCGTCGTTTCCGGGCTCGTTTCGTATTTCAGCAGGATGTGGCGGGCGTGGACTTGTTTCTCGCCCTCTTCAATCTTCGTGGCAAGGATTTCGATGATGTGGAGCCCGAACTGCGTTTCTACGGGACCGATGATGTCCCCGACATTGGCGGAGAAAGTGGCGTCTTCGAAGGGTTTGAGCATGACGCCTTTCCCGAAAAAGCCGAGATCGCCTCCCTTGGAGGCTGTTCCCGTGTCCTTGGAGTACGTGGTGGCGAGTTCTTCGAAATTGGCTCCGTCTTTGATCTGACGCAGGAGGTCCTGGGCTTCGTTCCGCATTTCAGTACTGTCCTCAATAGAGGGCTTGCCTTCCAGGAGGACGTATTCGATTTTCCGTTTTTCGGGCTCTCGGTATTCTTCTTCGTGCTGTTTGTAATACGCATTGATGTTAGAATCGGTCACTAAGATGTTTTCCAGGGGCATGTCGTTCGGATCGAAAAAAATGTACCGGACGTTCACGCGTTCGTTTTCGAGTCGGTAAGCTTCACGCGCCTCGTCGTCCGTCACGCGGACTGTGGCAAGGAGGCGCTGCTGGAGCTTTGTCATGGGGATGACCGACCGCAAATAATTTTCCAGCGGAATCCAGGCTTCGTAATTCTGGGGATTGCCCAAGGCCTGCTGGTATTTGGCCACGTCGAATTGGCCGTCTGTCTGGAATTGTTCGTCCGACCGGATAAAATCGGGCGGGTTGTTACGGAGATTGAAAACGACTTCATCGGCGGTTACTCGAATTTTCAACCGTTTGATTTCATCGGCGAAAAGGATTTCCTCGACCATCGTCTCCCAGACTTGACCGCGTATGGCGTTTATTTGATACTCGGAGAGTTCATCCGTGCCGGCTTGATCTCTTGCAATCTTGATTTGTTGCTCGTACGCCATGGCAAACTGCTGGTATTGGATTTTCCGGCCGTTGATGATCCCAACGACGCCTCTTTCCGCATCCGTTGCTCTGTCCTTGAATCCGCCCATGCCCCAGCTGAAAACGATCGTTGCGATGAAGGCCAGGGCCACAATCCATAAAATGTGTTTCATGTATTTTCTGAGTGTCGTCATCATGGGACCAATTACTCCTCTTTATCAAAAAAATCTATCGTTTTGAAGTTTAAAAATATAACACTTCGGGCTTGAAAATGCAAGATGATTTTCGTCGATGAGCCGGATGTTGATGGTGGGGTGATGAAGAGGCAGCGAAATGATAGAACAAGACCCCAGGATTTTTGGAAAAATCCCGGGGTCTTACTGTAAACATTCTGTTCTTATTTCACAAGCATGAGCTTTCCCGATTCCCTTACGATGTCAACTCCGCTTTTCGGAATGGCTGTAAAGCGATAGAAGTACACTCCGCTCGGCATGGAGTTTCCCGCGGCGTCTTTTCCGAACCAGCCGAT
>JBDRSZ010000119.1:0-3657 GCA_043824415.1 bacterium
GAGAATAAGAAGCTGGAGCTAAAAGTGCGTCCAGCTTGATCTGCATCGCTTCCTCGACGCTGTAACCGAGCATGTGCGTGATCGAAGGCGTAATGTACGTGAATTTTAAGTTAAGATCCATAACCCAGATGATATCAGTCACATTCTCCGCCAACAGCCGGTAACGGGCTTCACTCTTTCTGAGCGCCTCCTCGGCAAGCTTGCGTTCCGTAATATCCCGGATGATGCCCTGATACCCCAGGATGGTCCCGAACTTATCCTTCCGAACCGTCGAAGTGAGTAAACAATCCAGCTCTTTTCCTTTTTTATTGCGCAGCTTGATTTCATAATCCCGAACAGATCCTTCCCGCTCGATTTCCTCCTGAAAATTTTTCCGCTCCTCAGCATGAACGTACAGATCTCCGATATTCAACCTGAGCATCTCTTCGGTCGAAAACCCGAACAAATCTAAAGCGGATTGATTCGCGATAACAAACCGACCCTTCCGCGTCGTAATATAAATAGCGTCTCTCGATTCCTCAAAAAGCGACCGATACCTCTCTTCACTCTCCCTTAACGCTTCCTCCGTCATTCTCCGTTCGATGATGTCATGAAAGACAATGACAACACCCAACACGGCTCCCCTTGCATCCTTCATTGGCGCTGCGCTGTAATCGATGGGGATTTTCCTGCCGTCCTTCGTCTCGATGATGGTATCGTTGCTCAGGCCCACGACAGAGCCTTCTTTAAAAACTCGCTTCGCCGGACTCTCGATAGGCTCGCCTGTCTTCTCCTGTAGAATGTGGAATACAGTCTCCAGGGGTATGCCCAGCGCCTCATCCTGCGTCCAGCCCGTCATTCCTTCCGCCGCATGATTCATGAAAGTCACGCACTCTTCCCGATCCGTCACTATCACACCCTCGCCGATACTCTTCAGCGTCGTGGAAAACCAGGCCTCGCTCTTCTTGAGTTTGCTCTCTATTTGGTGTTTGTACAGAGCCATCTCGATCGCGCTCTGCAGCTCCCGATCATCGAACGGCTTGAGAATGTACCCGAACGGTTCTGTCAATTTTGCCCGTTCCAACATTTTGGGATCGGCATGGGCAGTCAGATAAATCACGGGGATATCGTAGTGCGCACGTAGCCGTTCTGTCGTCCCGATCCCGTTCAGCGGTCCTTGGAGCACGATGTCCATCAGGACCAAATCGGGCATGTGATTCTCGACCTCTTCCAGCGCTTCCTCGCCCGAAGACGCCATGCCGGTCACTTCATACCCTAAGTTCAACAGACTGCGCTTCACATCCTCAGCGACAATCCGCTCGTCCTCGACAACCAGTATTTTCGCTTTCTGCTTCATATTCAAACCTCAGAAAAAATCGGAAACAGCCCTATCGAACTGCCCCTCATAAGACTCCTTTAATAAGGCAATCTCACCGCTTGAATCGAATTCGAAACGTCATCCCCCTCTTTTTCTCCACCTTGACCTTTCCCCCTAACTGATCCTCCGCCAAAACAGTGATCAGCTTCATGCCCAGCGAATCCAATTTCCGTATGTCCAAATCCTCTGACATGCCGACGCCGTTATCCTTGACGATGAGCTCGACCCCTCCGTCATCTGTCGGATGCAGCAGAATAGACACTTTGCCTCTCCTTTTCAGAGAAGGCGGAAAAGCATACTTCAGCGCGTTTGAGACGAGCTCGTTGATGATCAGCCCGCACGGAATGGCCGCATCGATGGTCAGGGAGACGTTCTCGACCTTGATATCCATGGAGATCCGACCCGGATCGCACCGGTACGCCCGGAACAGATCATTCGCCAGGCTCTGAATGTACCCCGAAAAATCGATATGCGCCAGGTCTTCGGACTGGTACAGCTTTTCGTGGATGAGTGCCATCGACTTCACGCGGTCCTGGCTCTCCCTGAACATTGCCAGCGCCTGTTCGTCCTTGACATGTCTGGATTGCAGGCTGAGCAGGCTGGAGATGACCTGCAGGTTGTTCTTCACGCGATGATGGATCTCCTTGAGTAAAATTTCCTTTTCAGCCAGAGATGCCTTGATCCGTTCCTCGTTCTTCTTGCGTTCCGTGATGTCCGTGTACACGACCACTATTCCGTGCAGCTCCTCTCCCATTTTTATCGGAGAACCCGCAACGATGACGTTCACGGGCGTGCCGTCCTTACGGTATCGGACGGTCTCAAGAGGAAGCATAGCCTCTCCGGATTGTGTCTGATGTGTCAAAGCCCTCGCCACATCGACGACATCCGGCTGAGTGATCAAATCGTCGATATTCTTTCCAATGACCTCCTTGCGCTCGTACCCGAAAATCTGCTCGGCGCCTTGATTCCACTCCGTAAGCCGGTTGGAAGCGTCGATCGTGACTATCGCATCCGGAGCATCCTGCAGCACGGATTCCAAATACTTTTGCCTCTTTTCAATTTCCTCCTCGGCGCGCTTGCGCTCCGTGACGTTCCTCGCAATGGCTATATTGTACTCTCTTCCCCCGAATTTCATGTAATTCACGGAAATTTCCACCGGAAAGATTTTTCCGCTCTTCGTGCGGTGACGGGATTCAATAATGAAGGACTGGCGCTTCTGGATATCCGCCCAATGATCGGCCCACACCTCCTCCGGAAAATCCGGATCGATATCGTGCACCGTCATGGAGAGCAGTTCTTCCCGCGAATACTCGAGCACCCGACAGGCTGCATCGTTCACATAAACGAACTTCGCGTCCGGCCCCATCCAGAAAACGGCGTCTGCAGCGCGGTCAACGGATATCTGCGTAAACTGAAGCATCTCTTCAGCACGCTTGCGCTCCGTGATGTCTCGGAATATTCCCTGTATGATTCTTTTGCCCTCCAATTCAAAGATATTGGCTTTGACGTCGACATCTATGATTTTCCTCTTTTTCGTGATCACCTTTGCTTCCAGAACCTGTCCCTCCTTCTCCTTGAGGTGCTGTTTGAATGTCCTGCTGAATTCTCCTTCGATTTCTTCCGGAGGGTGGAGAATACTTTGGTGTTTACCCGTCAATTCTGATTTGTTCCTTCCGACGAGCCGGGCAGCCGCAGGGTTGCAGTCGATGATCACGCCCGTTTCCGCATCGGCGATAACGATGCCGTCCCTCGCTTCTTCGAAAAGTGTCCTGTGTTTTTCCTCACTCGTCCGAAGCGCCTCCTCCGCATATTTGCGCTCCGTAATGTCGGTCAACAACCCGTGGGCTCCCACGACACGATTTCCTTCGAAGACGGGTTGATTGGAGCTGTGCACCCAGACGACGTCGTTCGTTTTTGACATGATGCGATAATCTCCTCTCGTCGACTTTCCGGAGAGGACTTTTTCAAATCTGTCTTGAATGCGCTGACCATTTTCCGGATGGATGAACCTGCCGAAAGACTGTCCTAAAACCTCCGACGGCGTGTAGCCGAATAGGGACTCGACCGCAGGGCTGATATAGGTGATCATTCCATTCTCATCCACGGTGTAGATAACATCGTTCAGTCTTTCCACGAGGTCGCGGTATTTCTCCTCCGACGCCTTCATAGCCTTCTGCGATTTTTTACGCTGGGCGATTTCTTTCTGTGCCTGCTCGTACAACCGGGCGTTCTCGATAGCCGTGGCGAGCTGAGTGCTCAAGGTCTCCACGGCAGCCACGTCGGTCTCGTCAAAAGCATTC
>JBDRSZ010000120.1:0-9133 GCA_043824415.1 bacterium
TGCACGATAAATTCGAAGAAGACATTAGCGCCCTCGCCCTGTAGGACTTCCTGCCCGATAAGACTTTGACCGAGCATGTGGTTCCACTGTGTCCGCAACGGCAGCACGAGTACGAGAGCGAAAGCCAATTGAATGAGAAACACGATGAAGGCCATGCGTTTATTGCGGCGTACGATGCGGAATCCCTCTATGAAAGCATTATTAATTTTCATTTCGCGATCTCCTTGGAATTAGAAAACCATTTACCACAGATTACCACAGAAATACACAGAAGTTTATTCAAGATCAGTCGCTTTATTTAACTTTATGCCCTCTCTGTGATATTCTGTGATCATCTGTGGTAATTTTATATCCTAACCGAAAAAGCTGATGAGGTGAAGTGCTGATTCAAACCAGTGCAGAAAGCGGGTGCACAGGTACGTGACGGCTTTTTTCTGTGGTTTGACAGTTCGACTGTTGTTGGAAAAGTTTGAATCGAGCACGATTTTTCGGTCGGGATCAACAACTGCGCTGACCAGCTTGGTCGGTTTCTCGAACTCGTATTTCACCCACCGATCCTTGCCATCCCAGGTTTGTTGGACAGTTTCCCCGTTTTCGAAAGTGATAAGGATGTCGACAGGAATGATGACTTCACCCTTTCGATGAACTCTGACGATCGACTCGAAGACGTCGGGCGATTTTGTTTCTGCCGATTCTTTCTCTTTCTTCTCGCCCGGCTCGGGAAGGGTTACTTTCTGACCGTCACGCTCGAAGACGCCTTTGCGTTCCTTTACCTTTCCAGTCCTGACGGACATGACTGCGTAGTCCACGTCGCCCGAGCCTTTGAGGACCTGATCGAAGTACCAGTCGTAGTTCTGCCCGGTGACATCGTTGACGACGTCTATAAAATCCTGCGAACTAGGATGCTTGAATTTCCATCTGTGAAAGAAGGTTTGCATGATTCGGTCCATCGTTTCTCTGCCGACGAGGTTCTCTAAAGTCCAGAGCATGAGGGCAGGCTTTTGGTAGGAGAAGGTTCCGTAGCCGCCTCCGATATATGTCCACGAATTCCTGAGAATGCGGTCTCTCCGGACGATGGGGATATAGCCCGAGCGCTGGTAGGCCAGCTCACCCATTCGGATGCCCAGAATGTTGATCATCGAGGTTTGTTCACCATAATACTTGTCCATGATCCGGGTTTCCATGTAGCTGTTGATCCCCTCATCGAGCCACGCTTCCTCGAATTCGTTGTTCCCGACGATGCCGTACCAGATGTTGTGGCCGAATTCGTGGACGGTGACCATTTCTGTGGCCAGAATACCTTTGGGCATCCACCAGAAGGCTCCGCCCGTGAAAAACGTGGGATACTCCATGCCAGCTACACCCATGCATCCGGTCGGAGGGTCGATGACGGTCACGTTGGGATAGGGATACTCGATGCCCCATTCGGGGAAAAAGTCGAAGTCGTTTCGCATGGCGCCGAAGTAGCGCGGCACGGACGAGGCATGGTCCTCGTCGTAGAGGAGTGTGATTTCGACTCCTTTGTACGTTTCCTTTTTTATCTGATAATGGGGCCAGGCCGTCCAGCCGAAGTCGTGGACGTCCTCCGCGCGGAATGTGAGCGTTTTCGTTGCATCCGTTTCCGTGGTTTTCTGCAATAGCCCTGTCGCACCGACGATGTATTCTTTGGGAAGCGTGATGTCGACCTCGTAGACGCCGTAGTCTGCGAAGAACTCGGAATTCGCGTGATACTGGTGACAGTTCCAGGAGCCGTTGATGAAGACGCCGACTTTGGGGAACCACTGGACTGCGAAGAAAAAGTCCTTATAATACCCGTTGCGACGGAATACATAGGGGAGCTGGGTTACAAAATCGATGTCGATCCTGATTTCTTGTCCCGGTCGTACGGGATTCGGAAGGGGGACGCGCATGACGGTGCAGTCGTCTTCGTTGTCGTCGTCGGGATGGATGAATTCTATTTTTTGGGTGAGGTCCTCTCCGTCGACGATTTGTAAGCGGTTCACGTCAATCCATCCCCAAGCTTTCTTTTTCTCGAGTATTCCGGCGTTCCCACCTTGTTCCGCGATGTGGGTAGAACGGTTGTTCTTGAAGGCATTCATGTAGAGGTGGAACTGCAACTCTCCGACGGCATCGTTGGTGATGTTCCGCCATGTCAGGGTTTCGCGGCCCTGAATTTGCTTTTTCTCCACGTCGAGGGTGACTTCCATTCTGTAGTTGGCGTTCCGAGGACTCAACGGCTGCTGGAAGATCACCTGTGCCTGAATGGGAACGATGAAAAGAAATACTGCACAGATCCACCCTAATTTTTTATTCATCTCATGCCTCCTTTCTGTGAGTTTTCGATGATAAAATTTCAGGAGTTTCAGGTTAGCTCGTCTGTTCGTTATTTTTCTATCTATACTTTATAAGACGTGCGAGTGTGCGAAATGTTGCAGTCAGGATGAGAAGGAGTCCGACCGCTTGATTCACCCATGTCTGCCAGATTGCAGTATTGTATTTCTGGAAGTATCGGTAAAATCCTTGATGGGATTTCCAGATCATGGGGATGGGATGGGCGAGGACGCTGGCTCCTCTTTTATGTTCGATATGCGCATCGGGGTAAAACACGATTTTCCATCCTCTCGTGATGAAGCGGCGGCACCAATCCACATCGTTGAAGAACATGGAGAAGCGTTCGTCCATGAGACCCACGTCGCGCAGAGCTTGACGGCGGGTCATGATGGCGGTCGCCTCGGGTTGATCGACTTCTCTCAGGCTCGTGTGGTTGAAATCGGGCATTTTCCATGCGGGTGTGCATCGACGGTGGAATGCCCGTGGCAGGCCGCTCAGCTCAGCGAATGCGTCGGCGTAGGTCGGAAAACGACGGCAGGACGGCTGGATTCCGCCGCCTGGATGGAGGAGCTGCGGAGCGACGATTCCGACATCGGGATGAGTCTTCAGGAAACAGATCATCGATTCTACCGATCCTGGAAGGACCTTCGCATCGGGTCCGAGGAGGAGGATGAATTCACCCGTGCACGATCGAAGGCCTCGGTTCACGGCACTTGCGTATCCTTGGTTGGACGGATTCCAGATTTTTTGAACGGCGCGTTGCGGGCGGATTCGGTGAAACGCCTCGATCCTTTCCCTTGTCCGGTCGGAGGATCGATTGTCGATTACCCACGCTTCCATGCAGACGCCCTCCCACGGAAGAGAGGCCAATGAAGTGTCTATGTGATTTTCGTTGTTAAAAGTTACGATTATAGTGGAAAGGGTCATCCATTGAGCTTTATTTTCAATTCTCCGATTTTCCTGCGGTATTCGTCTGCTTCTTCCGGGTACTTGCCGAGGAGTATCTCGTAAACGCGAATGGCCTTGCCGTACTGGCCTTGAGCGGCGTAGATCTCGCCGAGGGTCGGGCTGACGATTTTTTGATCTTTGTCGTTTTTTCCTTCAAAGGGCTTTTGCGTGGTTTCCGACTCGGTTTCTTCTCTCAGCTCTTCCGACGGTGCTGCATCCTTTGCTTCCATCTCGTCCGCGAGTGTGTCTCGGTCAAAAAGGAGGGGTGTTTCACCCTCTGATTTTATCTCGGACGGATGAGATGAAATCGTTTTTTCTTTGACTCTCTTTTCTTCCGTCGTATCGAGTTCCGCATCCTGCTCCTCAGCGAACAACGGGGGAGCCGACACGATTTCTTCGATTTCCTTCGTCAAGGTTTCATCGCTTTCGAGCGGAGTGTGAGGAGCTTCTTTCTCTGATGGTTTCGGCATTCTTTTGGATGGAGCAGCCGGCGATTTTCTCACAAACACTTCAGCGAGCTGTTCTGCCCAATTTTTTTCGTGCTCTGAGTCGGGAAGTTCCTCTGTCGCAGACAGCGTTCTCTCCTTTGACCGGTCTTCCGCGAGGATCCCCTCTCTTCCTCGTCCTTCCGAAGATATCGTCTCCAACATCTGACGTGCACTTTCGTTGAGCGGATCGATGCTGAGAATGTCCTTGTAGTGTGAGACCGCTTTGTTTTCCCATCCCATGCGGATCATCAAGTCCCCAAGATGCTTGTGGGCGGCGATGTACTGCATGTCGTGCGATAGGACTTTTTTAAATTCTGCCTCGGCCTTTTCGTGATCGCCCTTCATCATGTAGGCCTTTCCGAGGATGAAATGACCCGTCACGTATGCCGGATGGTTTTTGATTCCCTCGTGACAAATACTGATGGCCTTATCAAACTGTCCGGTCTTCAGGTAGTGGTCTGCAAGTCGTGCGAAGAGGAGGGATTTGGGATTGTTCTGAAGACGCGTCTCAAGTTTTTGAGTCAGCTCGTCGTCCATCATGGCGTCATCCTGTTTCGTTTACAACTGCCGTCGAGAGTTGTGAGAATGTATTAAAAAAGAGATTGATACGCAAGATATTTTTACCACCCCGAGACGGTTTTGTTGAGGATATCCCTGGACAGTTTATCCACCGCCTGCTTGATGCCGTCCTCTCGACTCAAGCCGGTGTTGTCGTAGCTTCCCCATTGCGACCAGGTTTCTTCCCAGAGAATTTTACGCTTTTTGGTGTCTTCGAATGTCATTTTTATCGTGAGGGTGATTCGAAAATCGGATGCTTTTTCGGCGTTGTCGTACTGTCCTGCTCTGTCCTCAACGCGGAGGATCTCTCCCTTGAGAACGGCGTCCGCGTTTTGGACTCCGGAAATTTTCAGCGTGTTGTCCTGCGTGATGGCGTCGATGAGCGCATCCGTCATTTGTCGGTCGATGCCGAATTCTGCGGTTTTGTCCTCGAACAGAGGCACGGCAACGTTCTTGATATGTCCCGGAACATTCGAACCGGAGAACGAATAGATGCCGCATCCGCAGATCAGGACGCTTATGGAAACGAGGAGACAGGCTGTTTTCCGGAAGTCATATCGTGCGTCACTCAAGATTGTACTCCTTCAGTTTCCTGTACAGAGTCCGCTCGCCGATGCCGAGCGTTTTTGCAGTCTTGCGACGGTTTCCTCGATACCGCCTCAGAGCTTTCTCTATTTGTATTCTTTCGACTTCTTTCAACGTGGGTTCGTTATTCATGTCGAGCGAAGGCGACGAAGAATCGGGCATCTCATGGACGAATGCGGTGTCATCTAAACTCTGCGGGCGAATTCCGAGGATGAGCGAGCGGATTTGTTCGACGGCCACGCGAATGTCGAGGAGAGCTCTGTAGATGATTTCTCTTTCGGCTTGTTCGGATGTTTTGTGGGTGACTACGGGAAGATTACGATCCGTGTCGTGTGTTTTGCTCATGTGACTTTCGAGCATCGGCCGGTCTATTTTCTGCCCTTTTTCCAGGATGATGACCCGCTCGACGATATTCCGAAGTTCGCGGATGTTCCCCGGCCAGGACTGATTCTGGAGGAATTCGAACGCTTCTTCCGTGAATCCGGGATAAGGGATTTCGTTCTCACGGCATACTTCTTTGGCGAATCGGACGGCGAGAAGCCGGATATCCTCCTTCCGCTGCCTCAGGGAGGGGACGTCGATGTTCACTGCGTTGAGTCTATAGAAAAGATCCTTGCGGAATTCTCCCCGTGTGATTGCGGTTTCGAGGTCTTTGTTTGTGGCCGCCAAGACCCTGACGTCTACTTGATGGATTTTCGTGCCTCCGACCCGCATGAACTCTTTTTCCTCGAGCACGCGGAGAAGCTTAACCTGGGTTGCCAGGGGCATTTCTCCGATCTCATCCAAGAACAGGACTCCGCCGTCCGCGACTTCGAAGTATCCCTTCTTCATGTCCGTAGCACCCGTGAAAGATCCTTTTTCGTGGCCGAAGAGTTCGCTCTCTAAAATCCCCTCCGGTATGGCTCCGCAATTGACGGTGAGAAGGGGCTTCTCCCGCCTCGGGCTGAGAGCGTGAATGGCTCTGGCGATCATCTCTTTCCCTGTACCGCTTTCGCCGGTGATGAGGACGGTGATATTCGTCGGGGCTACCTGCCGGACGCTCTCCATGATTTGCAGAAACGGACCGGATTCCCCCATGAGGCCGATTTTCTGCGTGAGGGAGTCGTCGACGTTTTCTTGTCTTTTCTGTGTCATTTAGACCTCAATCGCGTATCCGTCTAAGGCAAACTCAATTTTGATGGAATCGTGGTTCATGGATTTATCGTTCGAAAGATTCTCCAATTCTTGAGGAATGTGCGTAAGGATGACGCGGGGTATTTCCGCAGTTTCGGCAAAATCGAGGATCTCTTCGATTCGGATATGGGTGCACTCCGTCAAGAGCGCGTCGACTCCGGATGAGACCGAGCGAAGATGCAGAAGGTTTGGGACATCCGACGTGAACAGGACGGCCTTTTTTTTCTCTGAGAGGCGGAAACTGTAGCTGTCCCAACCGATTCCGACCTTCTCTGCGAGCGGTCGGTTTCCTTCGAGGTGATTGTTGGGAACGGCCGCGAGTTGAAAACCATTCGTTTCAAAGACAACGCCGTCGGATATGGGAAGCAGGTCGAATTTGAAGGGCCATTTCTCGCGGTAGATTTGAAAATAGGGGAATACCGTGTTGAAGCCGGGAAGAATGCCTCCGGGCATATGGATTTGCAGGGGTGTCTTTCTTCCTGCGAGATGCATGGTTTGGAGGAGTGTAAACAGGCCGCCTGCATGATCGGGATGCGTGTGACTGATGCAGACCGACTCGACACGGCTGCAATCTTTTCCGTACGCTGCCAACTGACGCGCCACGCCGTCGCCGGCGTCGATGAGGAAGAGATGTCCGAAACTCTCCACGAGATAGGCTGATGGATACCTTTGAGGAACTGCCATGCCCGATGAAGAGCCGAGTACAGTAATTTTCACACTCTCATCCTTTTTCCCGAAAGTATCGGACCGTCCGTTTCAGTCCTTCCTTCAGATCGACTTCGGGGTTCCATCCCAACAGCTTTTTTGCTTTCTTGAAGCTGATGACGCTCCGTTTCTGTTCACCCATTTTTTCGGGCCCATGTTTTTCTTCCGCGCTTCCTCCCGTCATCGTGTTGAGGTGTCGGAAGAGTTCGTTCACGTCCGTTTCGATGGCCGTGCCTATGTTGAAAGTTTCGTTCTTTTCGTATGTCAGTCCGAGTATGTTTGCCCGGACTACGTCCCCGACGTATACGTAATCCCTCGTCTGTTTGCCGTCGCCGTTGATGACGGGCTGTTCGCCGGCGAGAAGTCTCTTGCAGAAGATGGCCACGACGCCGGCTTCTCCGTGCGGATTCTGGCGCGGGCCGTAGATGTTCGCATACCGCAGAATGACGTATTTCAGTCCGAATTGAATATTATAGTAAAAGAGGTATTTCTCCACTGTCAGTTTCGTGATGCCGTACGGGGAGACGGGCCGATTGGGGTGGTCCTCACCGCAGGGGAACGTTTCCTGCTCGCCATACACCGCCCCTCCGGTGGACGCGAAAAGGACTTTTTGTACACCGAAGCGAACGCAGTTTTGCAGGATGTTCAAGGTTCCGAGGACGTTTACGTCGGCGTCGAAAATTGGATCTTCGACGGACACCCGCACGTCCATCTGGGCAGCGTGGTGACAGACGACGTCGAATTTTTCCCGTTCGAAAACTTTTCCGCACTCTTTCGCTCGGATATCCATGAGGTAGAATTTTGCTTTGGGATGGATGTTCTCCATCCGTCCCATGCTGAGGTTATCGAGGATAACGACATCGTGTCCCTGCTCGATAAAACTGTCTGTGATGTGTGAACCGATGAATCCAGCGCCGCCCGTGACGAGAATTTTCAATAAAGCCTCCTTTGAGAATCTAACCACAGAGAACGCAGAGAATATGACAACATTTACAAAAGAATGGAATTATCATCGTTTCGGTTATCCCAGAGGGTCATGAAGATTCCTTTACGTCTGTTTCACGACCCTGTTCCGTAGCGTTCCGAGATGTGTAATGGAAATTTCAACGACATCGCCGTCTGCGATGGGGGAGACGCCCGCTGGCGTGCCCGTGGCAATGATGTCTCCGGGATGGAGCGTCATGAAACGGGACAGATGGGCGATGACTTCAGTGATTTGAAAAATCATGGATGATGTTTTTGCGCGCTGTTTTTGTTTCCCGTTCACTGTCAGAACGATTTCGAGTGCATGGGGATTTTGTATCGCATCCGCGGGTACGATGTACGGTCCGAATGGGCAAAAGGTGTCAATGCTTTTGGATCTGAACCAGGGCATGTTGAGATTCTGGTCTTCCTTCTGCATCGCCCGCGCCGTCACGTCGTTCAGGATGGAGTAGCCTGCGATGAAGGATGCGGCTTCTTCTTCCCGCACATTCTTTGCCGTTTTTCCGATGATAACAGCCAGCTCCGCTTCGTGATCGACGCGTCCGTCGAGCCATGATGGAATGACGATGTCCGCCTCGTGAGGGATAAGGGATGATGGCGCTTTTGCGAAAAAGAGAGGTTCTTCAGGAACATCATGGTCGAGCTCCTTTGCGTGGGCTTTATAGTTGCGTCCGAGCCCGATGATTTTTGAAGGTCTCGCGATGGGAAGTTCGTACTGAAAATTGGGCTCCAACTGCAATTGACTGTATTTGGATTGGACCCAGGATTCTTCAAGAACTTGGTTAATAAGTTCCTTCGAGCAGTATCCCATTTCCACTAGAACTTGAAGAAAACTGATCGATACGGGCTGTTGAATTCCTTTGGCTTTCTGGTAAATATCGAAGGCGCGGCTCAGTCTGTAGCATCCTTTTTTCGTTTCGACGCCGATTCACATCTCGTTGGCTGCAGTATACGAAAATAGTCTCAAATACGCATCCTCAGATACGAGATTTGTTTTTGGATTGATATGTGCATAAGTTAGCAACACCATCATTGATATGCAAGAGGCATTTTACCTTATTTTGTTGATTTTTTACTTGAATTCGTGGAAAAAATACTTTAATATACCAACAGTCATAGTTCTCATTTTAGGATCAAAATAATCGAATGATAGCTCTGAGAGTGGTATTCTGTCTCTGGGGAGAGGCGAGGGGCAACAAGAGGCGGAGCTATGTTCATATCTTTTTCATGTCAGCAAAATATGCCGAACTGTTGAGGCGTGCTGTGCCTTGATGGGGAGGTTTTTTTATATTCTGGAGATGAAAACCCTGGTAGCTGACGTGGTGTTCATGCCTATTGTCGGTACTAATATGATGGATGCT
>JBDRSZ010000121.1:0-2402 GCA_043824415.1 bacterium
TATACAAAATTATTTTGCCTATTATTGTACATTTCATAATGTGATCTGTTAAATCGAAGGACAGTAAATCACCCGCCCATGTCAAGACACCCCGGGCAATCACCCCCCCTAAAAAAATCAATATGTCATCAATCCTTCTCACTCAATATCTGAGAGGAATAAATATAAACATCAGCTCCCCGCTTCCACGCATCTCGCGGCAGACCCGCCTTCTCCACGCAGCAGTGTTCCAAGAACTCGACGCGGTTCCATCCCATCTCCGTGGCCACCTCCGGCAGATACGTACCACCTCGGTTCCCCTGCCGAATCCAGATGCCGTGCTTCCCCACCTCAATCTCATCGATGGAATCCACCTTTTTCATTGCCGACAGGACGGAAATCTTGATATCGATGTCCTTCATCTCGGTCAGGGTGATGGGATCATACCTAAAACGGTAGTCCTGCGTGGCTGCCGCCACGGCCATTTGAGAGACGATCTCGTACAGCGGATAATCAGCCTCGAAGTGGCCGATGCATCCCCGGAGACGGCCCTCATTCTGCAGAGTGACGAACACGCCCCGTTTCTGAAGAAGGTTGGATTCTCCGACGGAAAAATCCGGGGGATTCATTCTTTGCAATGCACAATCGATGCTCTGCTTAGCAATCCTGAACAGCTTTTCCTTCTCTTGCCTGGAAAAATCGATCTCCTCCAGCATACCTTTTCCTCCGTCATGCTTCTCATACGATTCCTGATAGAAGACGGCCGCTCCGTATCCAACGACGCGGTTCCTCTCCCCTGTAACATCCCCCGAATTCGCGTACGGAAGAATGCGCACCTCTTTGGCTCCGAGTTCTTTGGCAGCCGACATCACGATCATGAGGGCGCTCGGACCGCACAGCGCACAGTCCAGTCCACGGATGCCCTCCTGCATGACCGAGGAGTTCAAACGGGAGAGGCCCCTCGGATCAAATTGAGCCACTTGATCCAAAATCCTCAAATCCACTCCGTAGGCATCTTTATAACTGGGGAAATGGGACATATCCGAACTGGCCAAGAGGAGGACGTGCTTCCCCTGGACGGCCTTCACGATCGCATCCGCGATCTTCTTCGAATCCCCGTACGAAAGATTGCCCGCCACGACCATGGGGACGATGGGAACGCCGGGCAGCACCGTCTGAACGAACGGAATCTGCACTTCCACGGAGTGTTCGTAACGATGGGCCTCAGGAACAACCGATATCAGCTCAGTGGCAGACCGAATCTTCCGGACGAGGTGCGTATCTACACGGGCGATGCCAAGGGGAGTGCTGTAGCCTTCCCAGCTTCCGACCGATCCCCCTCGGAGAGGCGCGTAATGGCTCGGTCCCACGATGATGACGGCGTCATAATCCCTGCCCTGAAGGATGTTGTACGCATTGGCCGCCACCCGTCCGCTGAACTCATACCCTGCATGGGGCACGAAAATCCCGACGACATCTCCCCCCACGAAAATTTTTTCAGCCTCGGATAGATACTGTTGGATCGTCGAAGTGAGTTCCTCCTTCGACCCGGGATAAAACTGTCCTGCCCGAGCAGGAGGCCGTATCTTCGATATCACGCTCTCCTGCCCATAGCCGATGGAGAAAATGAGTACGATATAAAACACCAAAGAACGAATCATCCATGTCCGACTCATCATAATCCTCCCACCCAACTTAGGGATTTCGGCATTCGAATTTTGGATTTGTTTCGTATTTCGAATTTTCGAATGCGAAACGCCGCTCAGAATGATGAAACGAGGTCGATCCTGAGGTTTTGAGTTTCGGATTTTGTTCATTCGTATTTGTCTCGTCCCGAAGTTTCGGGATCGATATTCGAATTTAACAAAGCGTATATACAATAAAGATTATCTATTTGAGAATTATATGTATGCGTATTTAGGAAACTATGTACTTAGGCACGACGTATTTGGTCGTTTACCTCGCCACCCTGCGGGCGTAGCCAATTTCTCCACGAATCTTTCCCATGATTCCTTCCTCCTTACGTTTAGGGTTTGTGATCTACATTTCCCCTCACCTCTGTTCCGCTCCCTGCTTCTTACTTCAATACTTCTCTTAATCCTTTCTTTCTGCTTATTGCTTATTGCTTATTACTTACTGCTTACTGGTTACTGCTTACTTGACTTTGGCAAATCTGATCATTTTGATAAAACAATCCAATCGGAAGAGAATTTTTTAAAAAATGAACAATCGTTCCCTCTCCTTTTCCAAAGGAGAGGTTAGGTGAGGATTAATAGGATTTGCAGAAATCAGCCTTATTCATTTGTGAAACACCCTCTCTTTGTCTCTCCCTGAAGGGAGAGATGATGATTGAAACATAATTTCTGCAAATCCTTGACAAAAAAGACATTTTTTGAAAATCGTTCTGATGATCAGTTCATACT
>JBDRSZ010000122.1:0-9517 GCA_043824415.1 bacterium
TCCATTCTCCTCCGATGTAACGACCCGGTTTCTGAATGCCAACCAGGAGTTTTTCCAGAGCGCTGTCGGTCAACCTTTCCATGCGAGGTATTGTAGAGGACTTTGGCGGGAATTGCCAGGAAGTGCCGGGAGTACGTCGAACGTATCCCGACGAAACAGATGATGTAAGATTCGGCCTGTCATGAATCCATGATCAGACGTTGACGAAACGTCTCATGCGCACATTGAGCACCAACCCAATACCAATGGAGTTCGGATCCAGCTTCGACACCCACAACCCGCCATGACCGGTATCCAATCTTCGGCGGCTGCCGAGTACGGATTTCACATGCTTGGAGAACACATCCCCATCAAACCGATCCTGATGCGTCACCTCTTTGATATTCTCTGCTCCGAACGAAGTGGTGTGCTTCTTAAAGAACAAATGAAAAAACATACGGAAAATAGTGCTGTGATCCTTGATGCGCTTCACAGCTTTAAAAAACGGACGGATCTCGATGTTGATCTCGATACGGTGGAACCGGTAGTCCCTGTCCTCGTTGTTCCCGAAATAAACGACGATCAGGTCGGGATCGTACCCAACAATTTCATCGAAAATGTTCCGTACGCGAACCGACCCGAATCCCCTCCGTGCGCAGTTCACAACCTCGAATTGTTTCTCAGGATAAAAGAAGCTCAACCTGTCTTGGAGCCATCGGGAAAAGGAACCCTCCGGCCCGAAAGGCTCTCCGTACGCGGCGGACCCACCGAGCGTGAATATCCGGTACGCGTTCTCAGGCTTATGAACGGGAAACGATGTCAGTTGAATGTCCTTATCCGGGTTCGTCGTATAGACGATTTCTCCGTTCTCATTCTCGATCTTCTCGAAATATTTGGGACACCCGTAGAACCCGAAGAAATAAGCTTCATCCTGAAGCGCGGGAATCCGGAGCAGCCGAACGACGCCCTCTCCTATAACAAGAACGACGAGCAGCGGGATGCAGATAAAAATGAATTTTTTCAGTCGGTTTTTCATCCGTTAAAACAATGTATAGATAAAAGGAGCCAACGCGCTGCTCTGCGTGAACACAATCAGAATTCCCAGCAAGAGCAGCGTGAATATGATGGGAAAAAGCCACCATTTCTTATTGTCTTTTAAAAACTCAAAGAATTCCAGCACGATCTTCAATTTTGCCATTCAGGATTCTCCTCAGTACATCTTCTCGTAGTTGATTTTCTTCGCTTCTTTTTTTCGCACCCAGTAAGATTCCATCTTTTCATCAAAATCGATATTCAATAAAGGTTTCTTGAACAACCGTACGATAAAACCGATGGGTGAGATAACGAACACGAACAGGATGAGCAGCAGTATCCTTGAAACGATCCAGCCGATAGCGAAGGCGAATCCCATCCAGACACGATAGAATCCTCTCAATGTCGAAGGGGAAGTCGCTCCCAATAGAATCAACAACAATCCAACAGAGCCCAGGAGATACCGAAAAATCAGCAGACGATCCTTCAGGAACATCCACCCTGCGAGAACGAGCATGATGAATCCCACCAATAGGCCGAATCGCCTGAGATTTTTCTTCGACAGATCCAGCTTGCGGATCTGTTCTCCGACATCCTCAATCCAGCTCATACACCTCTCTCCAGTCGATGTCGTCGTGGAACTCGGGTTGATCTTCCTTGTGCAAGACAAAATTCCCCAGGACCAAGACATCCATCTCCGTGCGCATGAAACACTTGTATGCGTCCAACGGCGACGCCACGATGGGTTCTCCCCTCACGTTGAACGACGTATTCACGATGACAGCACACCCCGTCTTCTCGTAGAACCGCTCGATCAATGCGTGGTACCGCGGATTGTCCCTTTTATTCACCGTCTGAATGCGCGCCGAATAATCGACGTGCGTCACCGCGGGGATTTCCGACCGGACGACGTTCAGCTGATCGATGCCCCAGAGCGTCTTCTCCTCCGTCGTCATCTGCCGCCGTTTTTCTTTTTTCACATCAGCCACTAAAAGCATATACGGACTTTCACAGTCGATGTCAAAATAGTCGCCCGCCTTTTCCGCCAGGACAGACGGCGCAAAGGGGCGAAAGCTCTCGCGGAACTTGATCTTCAGATTCATCTTCTTCTGCATCCTCGGAGAGCGCGCATCCCCGATGATCGACCGATTCCCCAATGCCCGCGGCCCGAATTCCATCCGTCCCTGAAACCAGCCGATGACTTTCTCATCGATGAGGAGATCCGAGATATAATCCAGCAATCGGTCGGAGTCATTATGCGTATACGGCAGTCGATGTTCTTTCAAGAATGCTTCGATCTCTTCAACGCTGTACTCGGGACCCAGATACGATCCCCCTTGCAGATCTTTTTTCCCTTCTTTTTGAGGCACAGGGCGGTCGAGATAATGGTGGTACACCAAGTATGCCGCGCCCATCGCACCGCCCGCGTCGCCGGCGGCGGGCTGAATCCAGATGTCTTCGAACAATCCGGAGCGCAGCAGTTTTCCGTTGCCCACGCAGTTCAAAGCCACGCCTCCGGCAATACAAAGATGCTTCTCCCCCGTCTCTTTCTTCACATGGCGGGCCATCCGGAGCATCACTTCCTCCGTCACATCCTGGACGGAACGGGCCAGATCCATCTCCCGCTGCGTCAGTCGACTTTCCGGAAGTCTGGGAGGACCATCGAACAGGTCGGCAAATCGTCCGTTCGTCATCGTCAAACCGGCGCAGTAATCGAAGTAATCCATATTCATCCGGAACGACCCGTCTTCTTTCAGATCGATCAGATGATCGTATATCTTTTGGACGTACCGGGGATTCCCGTAAGGAGCCAGGCCCATCACCTTATACTCACCTGAGTTGACTCTAAATCCTGTGAAATACGTGAACGCCGAGTAGAGCAGGCCCAACGAGTGCGGAAAGTGAAGTTCAGCCATGATCTGCACGCGATTGTCTCTTCCGAAGCCGTACGAAGATGTGGCCCATTCCCCCACGCCGTCCATCGTCAGGAACGCAGCGCGCTGAAACGGGGACGGAAAGAAGGCAGACGCAGCGTGTGACTCGTGATGCTCTGGAAACAACACTTTACCCTTGTACCCGATTTCTTTCTCGATAAGATCCAGTATCCACAACTTCTGGCGTATCCAGAGCGGTATGGCTTTCATGTACGATTTCACACCCTTTGGAACGAACGTCAAGTATGTTTCTAAGATCCGCTCGAATTTGATGAAAGGTTTATCGTAGAACGTAATGTAGTCCAAATCATGTGCCCTGAGGCCGGCTTCCTTGAGGACATATCGGATGGCATGGTTGGGAAAACTGTAATCGTGCTTCTTCCGCGTGAACCGCTCCTCCTGAGCCGCCGCGACGATCTTTCCCTCCTGCAGAATGCACGCGGCACTGTCGTGATAAAAACAGGAAATTCCAAGTATATTCATTAAACCTACGCCCCGATTGGTGCTACCCGCCATACGAAGCCCGCTCACACCATCGTACGAAAATCTGTCATGAAGGACGACAGATCCGTCGAATACATGCCATTTCCTTCATTTTAATGATAACCAATTGTGATGAAAAATTCAAGCACTATTCGGGAATCGAAGAGATTTTATTGGATAAATCATAAAAGGAATGCCAATTCTGAGGGGGAAAAATGGATCTCCCCACCGCATACCCACCTCTTTCAAGTAAGCAGTGGAGTATCGAAAAAACCTATGAACGCCCCGATGGTCAGACAATTCGATTCGGTCCCGTCGCAGGCAGGAATGGAATCACCTCTCTCTGATATGCACCCGGATTCCACTTACCTCCACTCGGCCTTCTGCGAATAGTTGGAGCGCCTTCGCATAGATCGTATGCTCGACTTTCAGCACCCTTGCCGCCAAAGTCTCTGCATTATCTCCTTCTGCTACCGGAACGCATTCCTGGGCAACGATGGGGCCGTGATCGTAAGCCTCATCAACAATATGAACCGTCACGCCCGTCACCTTGCATCCCTGTTCGATGACCGCTTCATGCACATAATGTCCGTACATCCCTTTTCCACCGAAGGAAGGAAGCAGAGCAGGATGAATATTCACGATCCGATTCCGGTAGGCGGAGATCAATTCAGAAGGCACTTTTTTCATGTACCCCGCAAGAACAATCAGCTCCACGTTGTTTGCCTTCAGGGTCGAAAGCATTGCGTCAATAAATTGCTCCCTGGAAGAAAAATCGGATTTCGACACGACAGCCGTTGGGATGCCGTACGCCTGAGCGACGGACAGCGCACCCGCATCTGCGTTGTTACTGACCAGAAGCCGTACTTCGGTGTTCAGGCGGCCTTGTTCAATCGCCCCCAGAATCGCTTCAAAATTCGATCCCCTGCCCGATGCAAACACACCCACGATAAGTTTCTTCAACGATCAACCTCCAAGAGAAGGATTACTCCAGTTTGCTATAAACATCCCAGTTCGTGACAAGCCGGTATTCGCCGAATCCTCTGTCATCCCTAAACACAAAACTCCGATTGAGGTCATTGTAGGACCACACCTCATACGGTTTAGATCCCGTTTCCACCGGATGCCTTGACACATCATTCGGCGGTCCAAGAATGATGTAGACCATACCCTGATCCGTCGTCCATCCTTGCTTGAACACTCCGAATTGCTTATTCGCATAATCTACACGCCGGTAGTATTCTTCCATCAGCTCGTTCCTCGTCGTATTCGGACTTGGATCGAGCGAACGCCAGAATTCCTTGAAAATCCTCTCTCTGTCTGCTTTTTTCGCTTTCTTTATTTTCTTCACAACATCCTTATTCGCATATTTCATCTGCTCGATTGCCTTGTCTAAATCCGTCGCAAAAGCGGGCATGCCAACCCAGAGTACCGAGAAATCCTTGACGTGCGTGATTGTGGCCTTACCTTCTCCGACCGTCAATTCAAACTTGTATTTTCCACTTTCCAGCTTGCCGCGCGACACTTCTAAATATTCGATCGTCCGTTCTCCGTCCAGAACTTTGTAGTAATCATGTTTCCGCAGGACCTCTTCTTCCAGATCCAAGATGTAATACGTGATTCTCACAGAATCAAGCGGGGGCTGGCTGTAAATCTCAAATCGTACGAACAGGGATTTTTGGGCTGTCCCGTAATCTGCCAGGACGCTAGGAACGGCAGTGGATTTGCCCGTAGAATCGGGCGCGATACTATCTATAAAAAACAAATCGCTGACATCGAATGGTTTTTGAAAATAATCCGGTATACTGATTTTTTTCTCCTGACGTCCCTTTTTCTTCGAATCCATATCCATGATTTCTACGAGAAAAGTATACTCTCCGGGAAGAAGGATAAATTCATTCTCGACAAGACTGAAATCCGTCCCCGATTTCGTTTCATCGAATGTATTGACTTCAATATCCTGACGAATGATCCTTCCATTGGCAGGGTCCCCATTCGGATGAAAGACCATCATGTTGACTTCATACGCTGCACGATACCCATCCTCCATCCGCAAAAATTGAAGCTCGTCGTAGGCAATTTTCATCGAGATGTGAAGCACACTCTGCCCTTTTGTCTCCGCAGCCGATGTGATGAGATCATAATGAAAATCAGGCACATCTTCAAAATGCGAATAACTATTCTCTGGAAGTTGGGCTCCCGCATTCCTCACGAATATCGAAAGAGCCAATGCAAAGCCCCATGCGCGAATAATCTGTATGCTTGCCCTCATAGTTTTCTCCTCATAAAAATTTAAATCACACTGCCCATCAAATCATAGGCAGCACTCCCCTCGATCCGCACATTCATAATCTCACCAACGACCGCTGCACCCCTGATCCACACCGTCTGATCCACATCCAATCCATCGCCCTCGGTTCGCCCGAAATAGAGGTCCTGATCTCTATCATAACCATCCACGAGTACGGCAATCGTCTTCGACTCCAGATCTCCATTGAGACTTCGGGAGACATCCTGCTGGACCTCCATCAGAATCCGGTATCGTTCTTCCGCCACCTCTCTCGGAACGGTCGGTTTCAAATGAAACGCCTCCGTTCCTTCCTCGGGTGAAAAGACAAATGCGCCCAACCGTTCGAAGCAATTCTCCCTTACAAATTCGATGAGTTCCCGAAACATCCTATCCGTCTCACCTGGAAACCCCACGATGAAGGTCGTTCGAAGAACCAAACCGGGAATCAGGTCCCTGAGTGTTCTGAGCAAGTCTTCGATTGACCGTTTCGACATCCCGCGGCCCATGGCCCTGAGTATCCCATCCGAAATGTGTTGCAGTGGGAGGTCAAGATACCGGCATATCTTCTCCTCCCGTGACATCAAATCCATCAACGCGTCCGTGAGATGGGCCGGATGTCCGTACATGATACGAATCCATCGAATTCGTTCGATGGGAATCAGTGCGTTCAACAGAGTGACGAGAGTCGTCCCATCCTTAAAATCCGATCCGTACGCCGTCGTATCTTGAGCGATCAGGGTGAGTTCCTTCACGCCTCTCTCGGCCAGACGCTGTGCCTCCTTCATAATATGTAATACGGCTCGGCTGCGGTATTTCCCTTTAATCCTCGGAATTGCACAGAACGTGCATCCATGATCGCAGCCATCCGCGATCTTCACATAGGACGCGTGCGAAGGCGTCGACAGAATCCGTCGCCCATATGCACTCTCATTCCACTCATAAGAATGACCAAATAAAAAACGCCCCATCTCCTCGTACGGTTCCACGCCGAAGATGCCGTCGACCTCAGGGATCTCCTTCTCGATCACTTCCCTGTACCGTTCCGCGAGACATCCCCAGACGAAAACCTTTCTGTCTCGTCCGTTCTTCTTGAGCGCGACAGCCCGAAGGATCGCATCGATCGATTCCTTCTTCGCTTCCTCAATAAAACCGCACGTATTAATAAGAATGGTATCCGCCTCCTCGACATCCCCAACAATCTCAGCTCCTCCCCGCGCCAACTCCCCGGCCAGGACACCGGAATCCACCTCGTTTTTAGGACAGCCCAGCGTGATGAGTGTTATTTTTTTATTCCTATGATCCAAATGCCAACCAATCCCACAAATCCCATAAAAAGTTCAGTCATACAAAATCAATCTTTTGACGTACTGTCCACTGAAAACGTTTACAGTAAACTCCCGAAGATTTCGAATTCTCTGGATTGCAGCGCTTTCATGCGCTGTTCTCTACCTCTCCCCGCGATCCATAAAGGGATCGCATTCCCCCTTCCCCTGGACTGCGGTGCCTTTATGCACCGCTACATAACACTTTTTAAAAACCATCCACCGCATCGTATGCTTTTATATCTTGCGGTCTATATTTCATAAAATCAGCCCTCAACTGCATTTCATCATCCTGAAAACGGTCAAGAAAACTCGAATACGGGTAATCCTTCAAATCCTCCACGTAGCCATGTTTAACCGGATTATACAGAATATACATTGCAGTCCGGTGGTAATCCTCCTCATTCCTAATGCACCGATCCCAGTACTGATACCAGAAGGGTTTCTGCTCTATCCCCAAAATTTTTTTGATATGAAAAGCACTGGTTTTGTGCAACGAGTTGATCATAACCGGCATATATTTATTGCAATTGATTTTCGCTAAAAAATGATAATGATTATCCAAAACGACCCATTCCAAGAGTTTCCAACCATATTTCTCAATGAAATGGAAAAGATACTTGAGAAATAATTGCTTAGCCGTATCCGAGACAAGCAGCTTTTTCTTCTGGTATACCGCTCCGGTGAAAAAGTAAACATGCTCATCCACAAAAAGATGCGCCGGCGCATGTTTGTATATTTTTAAGCTCATTTCGTTGGACTGTAACGCCTTATACATTTATGGACTGCAGCGCCTTCATGCGCTGTGTTTTCCTCCTCCCCCGATCCATGAAGGGATCGCATTCCTCACTTCGGACTGCACTGCCTTTATGCATTGCATACTTTCAAGACGCCTTCATGCGCTGCTCTCCCACATCACCGACTCACCCAAACATCCCCTCCACAAACGCAACAGGATCGAACACCAGCAAGTCCTCTATCCTCTCGCCCACACCCACCCACTTCACAGGAATCCCGAGATTCCGATGAATCGCCACGACAATGCCACCCCGTGCCGTGCCGTCCAACTTCGTCAAGACGATTCCTGTTACGCCGACCGCTTCCGTAAAAAGCCTCGCCTGGCTCAGCCCATTCTGCCCCGTTATCGCATCCAGGACCAAGAGCACCTCTTGCGGGGCTCCGTCCATCCGCTTCGCAAGCACCCGACGAACCTTCTTCAGCTCCTCCATCAGATTGACCTTCGTGTGCAGACGGCCTGCCGTATCGACGATCAGTATATCAACATGCCGAGCCACAGCTGCATCTAAGGCATCGTATGCAACGGACGCAGCATCCGCTCCCATGCCCTGTCGAATCACATCCGCCTTTGCCCGCTTCCCCCATACATCCAGCTGCTCCGCGGCAGCCGCGCGGAATGTATCCGCACAGGCCAGCAGGACCTTCTTGCCATCCTGTTTGTAATGATGAGCCAGCTTGCCGATGGACGTCGTCTTCCCCGTCCCGTTCACACCCACGACCAAAATTACATGGGGTGAAGGCTGCGGTGCTATGGCCGTCATGGAGACATCCGTCCGAACGAAATCCATCATGCTCCTTTTAAGGAGGGATCGCACGGAAGCCTCCTTTGCATCCGCTCCCTCGGACACCGCCTTTTTCAAATCGCTGACAACTTCCGTGGCCGTCTCGACACCCACATCTGCTTCAATAAGTATTTCCTCCAGCGCTTCGAGCTGAGAGCTGTCGATTCGGTCTTTCCCCTTAAAAACCTCCGAAATTCGTCCCAATACCCCCTTTCTCGTCTTTCCCAACCCCTGTCCCCATTTTGCAAGCAGCTTAGCCATCCTTTCCGACCCTTTCATTCGGACGTATATCCTGTATCTGTTTCAGAAACAACCGGAAGTACACCCAGGACGAATACAGCGTCAGCGTCAGAGCGATCCACAGGACAATACTTCCATACGGCTGCAGGTTCAGCACGAAAAAGATCACGACCACCCCATTCGCAAAAGCGGAGTTCTTTCCCGGACGGTTCGACTCCATCACCACCCGCTTCCTCCGAACGACGAGAAGACTGCACATCATCAATCCGACTTCACGCACCAAAAGAAACACAAAAAACCAAAGAGGAAATGAATATGCAGTGTGGATAACCATAAAACAAACGACGGCCAAAACACAAATTTTATCCACAACAGGATCGATCATCCGGCCGAAATCGGAACGTTGATTCCATCTTCGTGCGATGTACCCATCCAAGAAATCCGTGCCGACGCTAAGCAGCATCAAAAAGAGCGCCCATACCCTCTGCTCATGCTGAAGAGCGAGCAGGATAGGAATGAGCAGCAACAGTCGAAACACACTCAGGAGATTGGGTACGGTCCATACGCGGTCTTTGTCGGACATTCGTCGGCTCCACCAAAACGTTATTTATGTACTCGAAACTTCTGAAAAATTGTTTATACTCTGCTTGTCATACC
>JBDRSZ010000123.1:0-2324 GCA_043824415.1 bacterium
GAGTTTTTCTCCGTCTAAGAGGCTGATTTTCACGTCTCTGCCTTTCGAAAAAAGATTTCAGACGATCAGAACGATGATACTATCCGACACAAACAGAGGAAGCCGAAGATACCAATACAGCATTTCGATGGTTGTGATAATGTAAGCAATCCATAGCTTTAAAAAAAGATTTATCTTGTCGAAACGACGCCATTCTCTCGATCCGATTCGGATGATTTTTATACTGTGAGAAACACCATTCCCGTTTCGAACAAACTTTACAGTATAATCTCGAAATCGAATGAATGGCTGGCATCCACCTTCTTCAACTTATCATGCATCGCTGCGAGGAATCGGTATTTCCCGGGCGGCAGATCACCCAGGTTGAGCGAATTCGTCGCGTACACATCCAGCACCGGAGACGTCGTCAGAGAGTTGAAATTCAACGCCTCCGATCCCCGGTAGATCTCCTTCCCGTCCTGCGTTTGCAGGATCATATCCTGTGTAAACCAGATCTGATACGTATTGCTCCGCCGATTCGTGTACAGATTCACGGGCTCGTAGTAAAAATAGACCTCGCTACCCGCCTTTACTTTATTGCTCTCAGCGGGCACATACTGACCGTATCCGATGATATTCGTGCATAGCGTGAAGTTGCGAAACCCGAGTTCGCCTGTATTCTGAATGTCGATTATCCGGTCCTTCAGCTGAGCGATCGTTTCCTGTGCATTCGCAACGCTGAATGCAAACAGAAATATTCCCAAGAACAAGAAAAAAATCCTCGCTTTCCTCATGCTGCATTCCTCCTTTGAATTATTCCTTACTGTACTATGGCAAATTTATCCGGTGAGAAAAGGCAAGGTGTCATGCTGATCCCGCGATAGCGGGAGAAGCATCTGGGGGGAGGTGAAAAAGATTCTTAGTTCCGACAAGTCGAGACTCAGAATGACAGACTTTAAGAACTTTGCCAAAGTTCAGATCACTATAAGGTTACTTTCTAAATTCTGTCTCTGATTAATAAAACACTTTGGAATGTTTAAAACAAGCAGATTTTTCGATAATCCACACTGAGAAGATTTTTATTGCATATACCAACCCAAATCATTATTTTTGTAATCAGTGTTAACTGATCCATATAAATTAGCCGATCCCTTTTACATACAAAAAAACCGATACTGGTATAGGAGGTGCAATCATGAGTGTCCGTCATCACTTCATATCTCTGCTTCTTTTTATCCTTATAGGAATAGGAGGAACGACGTGTAATATAAATGCATCCTTTCCACCCAGCAACAAATACGAAGACCTCGTGAGCTTCTTCAAGGAATGGCGCGCATTCCAGAAACCGAACGTCGTGAACGGCATTCCAGACTACTCCACACAGGCCATGGCTGAGCAGAAGCGCCGTATCCCCGAATTCAAAAAACGCCTGTCCGCCATCGATCCCAAGGACTGGTCCATTTCTCAGCGAGCGGACTACGAAATCATCCGCGCCGAAATCAACGGCCTGGAGTTCGACCACGCCGTCCTTCGGCCCTGGGCTCGCAATCCGATCTTCTACGCTGTCATCCAGATGTCAGAACCAGACGTACCCGCCCGGGAGGGTTCGGAAATTGACGGTGTCCTGAATGTTTTCGAATACCAATTCCCCCTGGATAAGAATGCCCAGGTCGTTTTCAACGAGAAGCTCGCAGCCATCCCAGGCATCTTGTCCCAAGCCAAGCAAAACCTCATCGAAGAAGCGGGAGATCTGTGGCAGTTCGGCGTCCAGCAGAAGAAAAGAGAGAGTTTTACTTTGGCAAGACTGGCCGAGCGTATCGAGTCTGCCAATCCTGATCTGGCAAATCTCGCACGGCAGGCACAAACCGCTGTGGATGATTTTACGGCCTGGCTCGATCAGAAACGCCAGGGTATGAAGGCGTATTCCGGCATCGGAGTGGTCGAATTCGACCGGTACATGAAAGAAGTCCATCTCGTCCCTTATACATGGAAGGAACAATTAGAACTGGTTGAACGAGAGTTAGAGCGGTCGCTCGCGGCGTTGGCACTTGAAGAACATCGGAATCGACATCTTCCGATTCTGCAGCCGGCTGGATCGCTCCAAGAAATTCAGAACATGTATAAAAAGTCAGTGGCTGAGTTTATGGATTTTCTAAGAAACGACGAGATATTCACGGTTCCCGACTACATGCGCCTCAACGATGAGGTCAGGGGATACATCCCGCCCGAACGGCTGGATTTTTTCACCCATGTCAATTACAGACAGCCTTTACCCCTGCTGTGCCATTCGATCCACTGGCTGGAAAAACAGCGGGAGGTGAACAACACCCATCCCATACGGGGGA
>JBDRSZ010000124.1:0-4210 GCA_043824415.1 bacterium
AAGTTACTTTTCTTTTAGAAAGAAAAGTAACAAAAGAAATCGCCTTTTTACAAGCTTCGTTTTTGAAGTTGGACCTGTCTATGGACGATTCATCACTTCCTATCCTCCCTTCCCCTTCGCTATCCGGCATACGCCGGATAATGCCCTCCCCGTATATAAGTCGTTCTGTGGAAGGGAGTATGATCGCTGTAAAAAGGCAAGGAGTACAACTGGTTGTATTTTAAAAATGAAAATTTATTGGGAAGCATACTTTTATATATAAGTACGATGGTACTCCTGGTTATGTCACCCGAAGAATCGATTTCTCAGTCGAAGCGGCCTGTGATCCGCAGGGTGGAGATTCAGGGAAACACTCGTCTGAACGACCGGCTGCTGTCCGAGACGATGGGAATTCGACGCGGAGGGAGTCTACCGGCGGACTGGCCAAAGGCGGCCGCCGAGAGGCTCATGTCCCTGTACTACGGTCGCGGATTTTATTTGGCTCGGATTGATTCGGTTCGAATGCATGTTTCGCCCGATAGCGGCGCGGTCGATTTGTCCCTTTGGCTTGATGAGGGGGAGCCGATTCGCATCGGTCGTGTTGAGATTGTGGGAGTAGACGAGAGCCGACTCAGGGAGATAGGATCGCTGTTGGAGACGCGTTCCGGGAATATTTTCGACGAAATAATTTTAGAACAGGATGTGGAGCGCATCCTTGTGTTTTTGGAGAATCGCGGTCATCCTCTCGGCCGCGTGGGGATCGAGTCGTTGGATTTCCGTATGGAGAATGGACATCCGAAGATGGATGTAATCTTGAGAATTGAAGAGGGATCTTTTGTGACGCTGGGGGCTGTCAGAGTCGAGGGAAATGCACTGACGAAGGAACGCGTCATCCTGAGGGAAATCCGTTTGAAGCCGGGGAGTCCCTACAGGCACGAGGACGTGGTTTCTGTCAGGCAGAAACTGATGGCGCTGGGCTATTTCAAGGAAGCAGCCGAGCCCGAGGTGAATTTTATGGGCAATCGGGCAGTTGTGCGCATAAAAATCACTGAAGGGAACGCGAACACACTGGATGGAGTCGTGGGGTACACACCGCCCAAGTCGGAGCGGGAAAGGGGGTATTTCACGGGCCGCCTCGAGTTTTCTTTCAAGAATCTCTTGGGAACGGGCCGGTTTCTGGAAGCCTACTGGGAGAAGAAGGACGCCTTTTCTCAGGCCATGCGGTTCGGCTACGAGGAGCCCTGGCTGATGGGCTGGCCCCTTCACTTGGGGGGCCGGTACAGGCAGGAAATCCGGGACACGACGTACGTGGAGAGGGATTGGCGTTTTTCGATTCGGTACGTGCCTTGGCCTTCCCTTTCGTTGGCCTTAGAGGGCGGCCGGAAAGAGATTCTTCCCGATTCTTCTGGGAGCGTGCTCCATCGTCTGGCCCAGACGCGGTCATGGTTTTTCGCTCTGGGGATCGATTACAATACGCTTGACGATCCTTTGAATCCGAGGAAAGGCGTTCGATACCGAACGAGCCTGACTGCGGGCCGGAAGCGAAATATCGGACCGGAATTTTTAACGACACAGGAGGGTTGGAGGCGCACTGTAAGCAGTCGCCGCGTCGAGGTGGACGCCGAAGCCGTATTGCCGACTTTCGGCCGTCAGGTGTTTTATGCCGGCCTGCACGGCATCGAGGTCAAGACGGGCGATGCTTTCATTCCGTTGAGCGATCAGGTTCGGTTCGGGGGTGCGAGGACGCTGCGCGGGTATACAGAGGATGCATTCCGCGGGACGTTGGTGGCCTGGGTGAACTGCGAGTACCGGTATCTCATCAGCCGTCGTTCGCGGGCTTTTCTGTTCGTGGATGGAGGGATGTATCAGCGACGGGAGGAAGCATTGGGATTTGTTCGCGGGACGAAAATAGGGTACGGTTTCGGGATACGGCTAGAGACGCGACTGGGTCTCGTCGGCGTCGATTTTGGATTGGGAGAGGGCGACAGTCTGATGCGGGGGAAGGTGCATGTGGGTCTGGTGAACTGGTTTTAATGGTCGACTTCTGTGTACAAATCGTTTTATTATTATCGTACAGCGTCTGTTCTATGTTTGGCTGACAGTTAGGTCTCCGATGAAGAACGTGGATTCAATAAGGATCTTTCGTTTGGCGGATGCGAAATTGTTGCTCGCCTGATGGATGGAGGACAAGAATTTTTCTTCCTTCCTGCCGAGAATTTTCGCGTCTATAAGAAATCCATTCGAATAGACAGAAACGCCGACGGATTTTGGCAATGTGATGTCCACGTCTCCGATGAAACCGAAGATGCGTATCCTTGTCTCGCCTGTCGGGATCTGGGCGCTCATCATGTCGAGTTTCACGTCGCCTATGAAGATGCGGAATTCTTCATCGGAGACTTGCCAGTTGCCGCTGCGCTTGATGTCGCCGAGGAATCGCTGGCTGACGGACGTGTCGGTGCCGATGTGCCTCTGGCGCAGGAGGAGCCACACGCCGAGGCCGATGAATCCGATGGGCCAGATGATGCTCCACATGCTGACGTTAAAAATCCGGCCGATGAGGAAAAGGCATCCGATGACGATGAGGAAAACGCCGAAAGAGATTTGTCCTTTGTCTTGCATTTTTCCTCCTTTGACCCAATCGATGTGAAGATGATTCTTGTGATGCACATACTGAAGAATGGTTGTCCGATGACGGTTTAAGGATAAGAAATTATGCAACCAATGTCAATACGTAAAACGTTCAATGAGGGATGATCTTGCTATTTCATTGTTGATTTTTTTCCGATTTTCCTTTACCTTAAGAGCGATGGAAACGATGAAGGGTTTATTCCAGCTCACCCGGCCAGCGAATCTTCTGATTGCTTTTCTTTCGATTTTCATCGGAGGTTTTGTGACTGGGACGATCCAGCCTGCGGCCAAGCTTATCTTGGCTTGCTTTTCTGGGATGCTCATCGCAGGTGGCGCGAATAGCATCAACGATTTCTTTGACGTGGAAATCGACAGGATCAACAAACCGAACCGGCCCTTGCCTGCAGGGCGGATTACTCGGAAACAGACCTATGTGTTTTCTCTCCTTCTCTTCGCACTGGGAACTGGCTTAGGAGCGTTCATCCATTTTTTGGGTTTTATCATTGCTTTTGGATCGTCGGGTTTGCTCTATATGTACAGCTGGAGGCTGAAGAGGACAGTAGTCTTGGGCAACCTGACGGTTGCTTTTATCACGGGGTTGGCTTTTGTATATGGCGGGCTTGCCGTAGGAAGGGTAGGGTTGGCAGCGGTCGTGGGTGTATTCGCATTTTTTTTCAATTGGGGTCGGGAGATCATCAAGGACGTAGAAGATGTGGAGGGGGATCGTGCATTGGGAGTCAAAACGCTTCCGATTGTGTACGGCGTGAGGGTAGCGCTCGTTTGGGCAACGGCCGTTTTGGTGTTTCTGATGGCACTCACCTTGATTCCTTATTTTGTGCATTTTTTTTCGATTACCTACTTGATCGTCGTGGCGATTGGTGTCGATCTTTTCCTCCTCTACGTCATCATATCGATATGGCGGAATGCAGAACCGAATCATTTGAGACGGCTTTCGTTTTTAATGAAATTGGATATGCTGATGGGCCTTTTGGCAGTGTACCTGGGGAGATGAAATGCGGGCTGTCGTACAGCGTGTCAGTCGAGCCAGTGTTGCAGTGGACGGAAAAGTAGTCGGTGAGATCGGCAGGGGACTCGTCATCCTGCTCGGAGTCAGGGAAGGAGACAGGGAGGAGGACGCCCGATGGATGGCGGAGAAATGCGCTCATCTCCGCATCTTCGAGAACGAGGAGGGGAAGTTTCATTTTTCAGTTTTAGATATTATGGGAGAGATTTTAGCCGTGTCCCAGTTCACTTTGTACGGCGACTGCCGGCGGGGCCGGAGGCCGAGCTTCACGGATGCCGCCAGTCCTGAGGTTGCAGAAGCGCTCTACAGGAATTTCGTCGAATCTCTTCGACGCATTGGACTGAAGGTTGAAACAGGCGTATTTGCGGCAAGGATGAAAGTCGAGATTCATAATGACGGGCCGGTGACGCTCATCGTGGATTCGGAGCATAGAAGATAGAAAGTATATGAAAAAAATTGGAATTGTATTGGTGATTCCATTTTCTATCCTGAATTATTCACCACGGATAGACACGGAACAGCACAGATAAAGAGAAAACATTGGATTAAAATGAAGAGAATTAACAAGAAATAATCTGA
>JBDRSZ010000125.1:0-25056 GCA_043824415.1 bacterium
GCGGGACAATTGTCGTGAAAATGGCCGTCGATATTATGATTATGGACAATGCACGTGACAAGACAGACGGTCGTATAAGTGACCAGCAGGAGAAGGACGACTAAAGTATGCCACGATTTTTTAAATGAGATTTTCATAATAAATTTCAATTTTCAAGTTGAATTAAATTAACATATCAAATAAAAGGATAAGATGCAAGAAAATTTTTACTGCTGATTTACGGTGTACCCCTCCTGACGAAGTGACTCAATAAGCCCTTCTTCACCGAGCAGATGTCCTGCACCGACGATTACCAGAACATTCTCTTCCAGTGTGAAAAAATACTGAATCTTGGGCAGCCATTCCATATTTCTCTGGAAGATGAATTTACAGTAGATCTCAGGATATTCTCTGAAACTTCTTAAAACCATATTCTCCAGATTGCGTGTATCTCCGGATTCCCAAGACGCCACGAGCGCATTAATCTCTGTATTAAAAACATCAAGTTCCGTAAGCGTCTGGAGGATCAGGTCCCTCGGATTCATTTTGGACAATTCATCCAGCAACTGGATTTGATCGCCCACAGTTTCAAGAGCGGATATCTTCTTTCCCGTCTGTTTGGCCTTTTGAAAAAAATATCTATCGATCCCATACATCGGATCGAATCCCAGCTTTTGCATAGTCAGCGTCGTCAGCATCAAAGCCGCGAACCACGGTTTGAATCGATTCATTTGACCGAGGGAAATTCCGAAATCTTCGAACTTCTTCCGCATCATGTCGTACGTCGTATTGTCGATCGAATCGTGCAGATTCATGCTCTCATCGAACATGCCTTTCGATAAGATCATCATTTGTGTGCTCATCATCTCAGCACTGTCCAAATGAATTTCAAACACGACTCTCCGGACATCATCGAAGGCGTCTTCTATCGGTTTTTTTAGGGGGTAATTTGCTTTTCTCAAGATATGGATGGATCCCAGAAGATAAACAGTGTTCTTCTCCGACTCGATTTTCCACAGACAACTTTTCGAGGGAGCGCCAGTCGTCTCCTGCGCGCTCAGGGACGGCAGGAACAGGAAGATCGACAGAAAAAAAGTGACGATTTCAGTGCAGATTCGGTTCCGTATGGTTGTCATCATTCGGACTTCAATCCTTCCACAATCCCATTCGGAGCACATCCTTATATTCCCCATCGACGAAGACTTCGTTTCTCAAAATTCCCTCGACACGGAAACCCAGTTCTTCGTTGAGCTTGATGTTGCGGATGTTCGTTTCAAACGTGTTCAGATAGATTTTCTTCAAACACATTGCGGAATACCCATACCGGATCCAGAGGGCTGTCGCTTCCTTCGCGTACCCTTTGCCGCGCATATCCGATTCACCGATCAATTTCCGCAGCTCGGCCTTGTGTTGTTGCGCATCGTAATCCAAGTATGCCACAGCGCCGATGGAAGTGTCGTCGGGCAGAGTGATAATCCCGAGGATATTATCGGAATCCTTAAAAAATTGATCCATGTTTAGGGGTTTTGCGGTCGTCCTGGACAATAGAAAATGTCTTCCGATTTCATCCTGGAGCCAACGACCGAACAGCAGACGATCATCTGAGGAAACCGCTCCTCTGATTTTAATTCTTTCGCCCATTAGAGGCAACCGGAGCTCCGTTGAATGATCGATTTCCCGATTTTTCTGTTTAGAGGATTCCGCACTATCAGTCTTTTTCGGGACTTCTTCTCCGTCGCCCTGCTGTCCCATCGCGCAATCCAAAACCATATTGACGTATCTGACATAATCCATCTGTTTGAAACCGTATGTAGACGCTTCTTTAAAGAAACTACGGGCCAATGTTTCGAGCGTTGCTTTGGGAATTTTTTCTTCTTGTTTTTCCATCGCACAATCCTCACGCGACATTTATGATTCGCATTGTATTGCATACGACCCATTCGATGAATATCGCAGTCACATTTTTATCTCTTTCAACGCCTCTAGAAGTAATCCGGCAAATTCTGTCGTCTTTTGATTCAGACTTTTTGTACCGACGTCCCGCGAAATCGCGATCCCTTTACATGTATTGAGACCGGCTTCATTGAGTAATGCGTCGAAATGTTGAATCGCCCTCTCACCTGCCTCTGAATTTCTGCACGAAGTGAATTCCGTACAGACGATGCGTGAGTCTGACTGAATCACATCTTTTAAACCTGGAACGATTTTTTGAAGCTGCTCTGGGAATTTGCCTCCGTACGTCGGTCCTGCGAAAACAATCAACTGCGTATTAAAATGTCTCATTTCGAGAGCCGAGAAATCCACGATTTCTGACTGTACTTTTAAAGCGGTCAACTTTCCGGCGAGTGTATCCGCGAAGGTATGTGTATTCCCTCCTTCGGACGTGGCCTGCGTGAGCGCATCGGGATTTTCGGGAGCTGATGTGTTGGGCAGGTACCCGGCAGCCTTAATGATGACCGCGTTAAACTTCGGTCCCTTTACACAGCTTGAAAAGAACAAGAATGCACATAGAACAACCCTTCCGCACACTTGGATTCGTTCGAGTACTCTCATGGCATTTGCTCCTCTCAGATTCCAACGGGATTTACTGCCATCTTGAAATAAATAATCCCAAGCTTACTACCAATACAAGGTCACGCCATTTTGTACCCAATCTTGCGCAGAAAATCCTTCCGTTTTTGAATATCTTCTTCTCCCTCAACCGCCACGGGACTCTTTCCGTCGATGACACCTGTGATGCCTCTCCCCTGCTCCGTCTCCGCCACGATGACCTGTGTAGGATTCGCCGTCGCGCAGAAGATCCGGCATATCTCCGGCAGATTCCGCAGTACGGGCAGCACGTTGATAGGGAAAGCATTCCCGAGGAACAGAATGAAACTATGGCCCGCTCCGATACTCAGCGCATTTTTTTGCGCCAATCGGATCAAGTCATCGTCCGTGCCGGTGTATCGAACAAGACAGGGACCCGAAGATTCGCAGAACGCAAAACCAAATCGAATTCCCGGAATCGTCTGAACGAGCGCTTCATGCACATCTTCTACGGTTTTAATGAAATGGGATTGTCCCAGGATGAAATTCAACTCCTCGGGCTTGTCGATCTTCACGACCTTCAATTCCATGAAATCCTCCACAATCCAAAAAAGAAATAAAGGCGTTCGTTCCAACGCCTTCATTCCCACTTTCAGGAGAACTCTCCATCAGACGAACACAATGTCCCTCCTCCTCAGTGATTTTCTCATGGTTTCCGCTGAAGTAGAGTGGTTGCAAAATGCCTCCCATCCGAATCTATATGAGTGAATGAACCGGAACGGGAAGGTTTACCCCTTTTTCTCTTCCTCGCTATCCTCTAATTCTTTGAATTCCTTCTCCACGTGCTTCGTCGCATCCTTGAATTCCCGAATTCCCTTACCTAAACCGCGCGCCAATTCGGGAAGTCGCTTCGCCCCAAACAGGAGCAGAACGACCAAAAGAATAATGAGCAGTTCAGGCATTCCAATCGATCCAAATCCCATAATCTGTGTCTCCTCACATTGGTTTTTTCCATCTGAAAAATTCGGACGACGTTTATCCCTTAAGATCGTCCTCATCATCCATGATATTTCTGAGCTCGTCCTTAACATTCTGAGTCGTTCTCTGGAGGTCGTGCCATGCTTTCGCAATGCTCCTGACGACCTGTGGCAATTGCTTCCCTCCAAAAACGAGAAGTATGACGAGCACGATGATGAGAAGTTCTGTCGTTCCGATTGAACTGAACATAAGCTACCCACGCACAATACGATCCGATTTCACTGTTAAAAAAAAATCTGTCAGGGATGCCTCTCCCCGAGCGAGTGCGACGGCCCATACGCGGACGCCCAACACGACGTACAAGACAAACAGGGGAAAAAGACTCCACTGTGGGAAAAAGGCCATCAATCCTACTGCACAAAGAATGCCTACGGATTGAAGTGTGTTCCTCCAATTGTCCTTAAATGAGATGCGAGGCCAATCGTAACGCACCGAGCTGATCATTAAAACCTCCAACGCGACGAGCAGGATAATCCACGCGATGACAGAAGTTTTAAATCCGAATGGAGGTTCGAACAGCCACAAGGATGCAACGGTCAGTCCGGCGATGGGAATAGGCAAGCCTATATATCCTCGGCTTCGATCCCCGGCCTGAACGACATTAAATCTGGCCAACCTGTAGCCCCCGGCGAATGCGTATAAAAAACAAAGAACCATGCCCATAAATCCGTGCCCGTCAAACCCGCCTCGATAAGCCAGCATTGCCGGAGCCAATCCGGCCGATATGAGATCAGCCAACGAATCCAATTCAAATCCGAACGATGTTTCAGAAGAAGTCCAACGCGCCAGTTTACCGTCCATCCCATCGCACAGGATTGCTAAAATGATAAACCAAGCTGCTGCGTGAAGGTTCCCCTCTAACGTCTTGACAATGGAGAAAAATCCCCAGAAAAAATTGAGAAATGTAAAAAAACTGGGCACAAGCCGGCGTTTAAGCATCATGACGGAAAACTCCGATAATACTCTCTCCTCCCCATACGCGCTCACCCACAGAAACCAAAAGATCGACAGATTCTGGAAGATAGAACTCCACACGAGACCCGAATATAATCATTCCGAAGCGGTCTCCTCGCTTGACATGATCCCCTATTCGAAGATGACACACAATGCGCCGGGCAATAAGTCCAGCGATCTGCCGAAAAAATACGACTCCCCATTTCCCTTCGATGCCGATCGTATTCTGTTCATTCACTTTTGGCGCAGCTTTATGAAAAGAGGGATAAAATCGTCCTCGCCTATAGTTCAGAGAAATCACTTTTCCTGCGATCGGCACCCGGTTGATGTGCACATTCCAAAGAGAAAGGTAGATGCTCACGGTTTTCAGCGGCGTTTCGGAAAACGGCAGATGGGCGGTTTCATCGATGCGGACGATCTTCCCATCCGCAGGAGAAACGACGATTCGATGTCCTTCTGCAATGTGTCTTTTCGGATCCCTGAAAAAACAAAGTGTCATGACTGCTATGAAAACAAAAAAAACGCCTGCGAGTAAAAAACCTCTCCAATGGAACAGCTTCCATAAGATGCACGACATCACAATAAGCAGCACTTCTGTAATGACTATATATTTCGCTTCCTTGACCACAATCCTTGGGCCTATTTACAAATTCGGTTCTTCAAAGCTTCGTACGCAACATCGGCGTCATCAGCATCCCACTGAAAAGCATCCTTAAGCTGTGTTCCCCCAGATTCGGCTTCCCACAGCAGATATGCATCCGGACAGAGGGCGTCCCCCACCCAGATTCTGTCTTTGTACCTCCCGAATTCCAGATTCAACCGAGCCAGCATCAATCCTCTCCTCTCAAAGAAAGACTTCAGTACTGTATTTATCTTTCGAATAGTTTTATCGATGATTTGCATCTCTTCCGGCGTCGCATATCCAAAAGCACAAATATGATCCGGTGTGATCATCTGCCGATGGAGTTTTTCGTCCACGAAATAGTATTCGGTAATCGAATAGGGCAGCTCCATGCCTCTCTTGACGCCGAAGCGTTTGCTCAGGTTTGCTTCCGTAAAATTCCACACGATGATGTTCACGGGGAGGATGTCGAGTTTTCTGACGAGCATTTCATTCGGTTTCAGCACTCTGATGAAATGTGTGCGAACATGGTATCCTTCGAGATATTTGAATAGAGTCATGGAGATGGCCGCGCTGTTCGTGCCCCCGTTCTTAATGCGGACGTTCTTCCCGTCTTGTGATGCGAGCACATCATCCTTAAATTGGATGATCAGATGATCGGGATTGTCGGGGATCGGATAAATCTTTTTTGTCCTTCCTTCGTACAGCAGTTTGCCTTTTTGAATCTCCAAAACAACCCTCCAAGCTTACGATAGGAGTATATATCGAATCCAGAACATCAATCGTCGTAAAGCCCTGCTCGCTCGAATATTCGGCCGACATTGCGCAGATGCACCCGAAGATCAAAACAGGCTTCGATTTCCTCTTCCGACAGGACCTTTTTAATGGCTCCGTCCTTCAATACAGATTCTTTGAAATTTTCGCCCGTCTTCCAGCAGTGCATCGAGCGGTCCTGAACGAGCCGATAGGCATCTTCTCTCGAAACGCCCTTCTTTGTTAAAGCCAAAAGAACGGCCTGGGAAAAAATCAAGCCCCGCGTCATGTCGAGATTTTGGCGCATGCGATCGGGATAGACGAGGAGTCGATCGATCAGGTCGGTCGCCTTGTGGAGCATGTAATCCAACAGGATCGTGCTGTCCGGAAGGATGACGCGCTCCACGGAAGAGTGAGAGATATCCCGTTCGTGCCAGAGGGCCACGTTCTCCAGACCGGCCAGCGCGTTCGTCCGGAGAAGCCTTGCCAATCCTGCAATCCTCTCGCAAGTGATGGGATTCCGTTTATGGGGCATGGAAGAGGACCCCTTCTGTCCTTTGGAAAAGTACTCCTCGGCCTCTAAGACCTCGGTCCGCTGGAGATGCCGGATCTCAACGGCGATTTTCTCAAGACTCGCGCCGATGATGGCCAATGTCGATAAATACTGCGCGTGACGATCTCTCTGCACGACTTGGGTCGAAACCGGTGCCGGCTTTAAGCCGAGCTTTTGGCAGACAGATTCCTCAACTTCCGGGTCCAGATGGGCGAATGTACCTACAGCGCCCGAAATTTTCCCCACGCTGATGGATTCGACAGCTTCCTTCATCCTGTGGATATTCCTCCCGGCCTCATCGTACCAGAGTGCCAATTTCAGGCCGAACGTCATGGGTTCCGCATGAATCCCGTGCGATCTTCCGATGCAGACCGTTTCCTTGTGTTCCAAAGCGCGTTTCCGAAGGGCCCCTCTCAATTTCTCGAGACGACTCAGAAGAATCTCTCCGGCTTCTTTGAGTTGGAGCGACGTTGCCGTGTCCAACATATCCGAGGACGTCATCCCCAGATGGATGTACCTCGAAGCGGGACCCACATACTCCGCGACGCTCGTCAGGAACGCAATCACATCATGATGGACCGTCGCCTCGATCTCATCGATCCGGCCGCTGTCGAAACCCGCCTTCGTCCGGATTTCCTTCCATGCATCCTGAGGGACGACGCCCCGTTCCGTCAGCACCTCGCACACGGCCAATTCCACATCCAGCCACTTGCGGTACCGATTCTCCTGACTCCAGATGTTCCCCATTTCAGGGAGTGTGTATCTGCTTATCAACGCGTCACCTGCCTGCTTGTATAATAGTACAACGAATCGTGAAAGTCAACACGATTATCATGAAATAACCGGAGATCGTGCATCTATGTCTGAAAATCGACTCTTGATTCTGTCTATGATTTTTTAGAGCACTATCTCTCCAATTCCAACTCGACTTCATGGATTTTCCCATTCCTGAAGATTCTCAATTGAAGGCTCTTGGTCTCCGTCACATCGATGGCATTGATGATTTTCTGCACATCCGTCGTCGAATGAATCCGTTCTCCATTGATTATGAAGATAATGTCTCCGACTTCAACGCCTGCCCGCTCAGCAGGACTGTTCTTCGAAACCCGTGAGACAATGACACCGTCTCGTGAGGAAATACCCAACATGCGAGCCACGAGCTGATTGATATTATCAACTTCCAATCCGGTTTGGAATGACCGATCCACGCGTCCGATTTTCTTCAGATCGGGCAGTATCTTCTTGACACGATTGATCGGAATCGCAAACCCAATTCCCACCGAGCCTTCCGAATAACTGCCTCCTGAAATGATGAACGTATTAATGCCGATGCACTGACCCAGACTGTTGACAAGGGGCCCGCCGCTGTTCCCCCTGTTGATGGAGGCGTCCGTTTGAATCATATCCTCGTAGGATCGGCCCTCGATCCGCAACTGGCCCTTGAAATTCATTCCCGTCGCGCTGATTACGCCCACAGTCACTGTGGGTTTCGAACTTACATCGAACAGGCCGAAGGGATTGCCCAACGCAATCACCCACTCCCCGATGATAATGTCGTCTGAATCCCCCAAAGGAATGAACGAAAAATTCTCACCTTGAATTTTAAGTAAAGCGACATCGTATGTCGCATCCTCGCCAACAACTTCGGCCCCATACTGCTTGCCGTCCGTCGTCGTTACGATGATTTCAGAAGCTTGCTCCACGACATGCACGTTCGTCAAGATGTATCCTTCGGGGGAAATGAGAAAACCGGAACCCAATCCCTGGACTTTCTCCTGATATTCCTGCGGCCGGAAGAACAGGCTCCAGAAAGGATCGTCGAACGGGTATCGCTGCACGTACCTGCGAATCTGCGTCACGTTGATTCCGACCACGGCCGGGCTGATGCTTGTCACAGCCCGTGTGATAGCGTTCTCTCGAGACTGAGTGATGTCCTCATTATATGTCTGGCGTTCGTCTCCTGTCTGAGAAGTCGGTAACAATGTCGTAGCAGCTTTGAAAGAAGAATCATCCAGACGCTCCTGCTTCGTCGAACAATAACAGATCAAGCAACCGACGAGGACTATCGTCAACATGATATTATGTGTATTTTTCATCATAAAACCCCCTGGGTTTTATCGTTCGATGATCAACCTCTCCGAAAAACACGCATCACGAACCAGCCACTCTTTTCCAATCTGCCGCAAATCGTTCGATTCCGATATCCGTCAGGGGATGTTTGAGAAGCTGTTCAATGACAGTAAATGGGATCGTCGCGATATCAGCCCCCACAAGGGCGGCTTCGACAACGTGTAGGGGATTCCGTATGCTGGCGACAATCACTTCCGTGTGGAAATCGTAATTCTTATAAATCGTTACGATCTCCTCTACGAGATCCATTCCTACATGACTGATGTCATCCAGACGCCCGATAAAAGGACTCACGTATGTTGCACCGGCCTTGGCTGCGAGAAGCGCCTGATTCGCAGAGAAAATGAGCGTAACATTCGTTTGAATACTGTCCGTCGAGAGCGTCTTGATGGTTTTCAGACCCTCCTTTGTAATAGGTATTTTAATAACGATATAATCGTCTATTCTCGCCAAGGCGCGCGCTTCCTTGATCATGCCATCACAGTCCCGTGCAAGAACTTCCGCGCTCACCGGCCCCCGGACGATTTCACAAATCGTCTTCAGGATAGCCTTTGAATCCTCTCCCGATCGCTGAATTTCTTTTGAGAGAAGAGACGGATTCGTCGTCACGCCATCCAGAATCCCAAGACTCGCCGCTTCGCGTATCTCATCTACATTGGCAGTGTCTATGAAAAATTTCATACATCCTCCCCATAATCAACCTTCATCAGAAATAGACCGCGGGCAGGCGCTGTCGGACCAGCCCGCCTTCGGTCCCTCGATTCGAGTATCTCTTGGAACGACTCTGGAGTCAACTTACCCACTCCCACGTAGAATAGTGTCCCCATGATGATTCGAATCATATGGTGAAAGAACCGTTTGGCCGTGATCTCAAAACGGATTTCATCATCGATTTGCCGCCAGTTCACATCGAAAATTTCGGATAAAAACTCGTCGCCCTGTCCGTCCGCTTTGGAGAACGAAGTAAAATCATGCTGTCCCAACAGGGACTTTGAAGCCCGTTCTATCCGCCCGATGGATTCCGCAGAAAAATCCATCCGAGGATGCCAACTATACTGACATCCGATAACGCGGGAACGTTTCGACAGAACATATCGGTACGTTCTGCTCAGAGCATCCCGTCTCGCATTGAACGACGCTTTCACCTGCCGCGCATGTGTAATGCGTACATCTTCAGGAAGATGACCGTTCAATCCTTCTTTGAAAGCGGCCAACGGCAATCGGCTTGCAGTCGTAAAACTCGCTACTTGTCCAAACGCATGCACGCCGGCGTCCGTCCTTCCCGCCCCTACGATGCCGATCTTTTCCTTTGTCAATTCGCATAATGCGTCTTCGATTTCTCTCTGTACCGTCCTCCGATTCGGCTGCGTCTGCCACCCCGAAAAATGAGTCCCCTCATACTCGACAGTGAGTTTTAACGTCCGCTCTACGACTTCAGGACATTGCATTCGGCATCATTTCTTGTTTTCTTTTGAATCTACTGAAAATCCAGTCTGCCATTTATGGATTAAGATAGTGATCCCTTCTATCTCAACAGAAACACTGGAAAGCATGAAATCAACACAAAAGACAAAGCCAATAAATCGGCACGACGGAATCTGAGAACCTCGTAACTCGTCCGCTCAACACTCCCACGATAGCATCGGGCGTCCATGGCCAAAGCCAAATCGTTGGCACGCCTAAAAGTGGATAAAAATAACGGCACGATGAGCGGGACGATACTCCGGATTTTCTCTATTATATTTCCGTCAAACCGGCATCCCCGAGATATCTGCGCCTTTCGAATACGTTCCACCTCGCTTAAAAGAATGGGTATGAATCTGAGTGAAATCGACAACATCATCGCAATTTCGTGTGCAGGAATGCCGATCCGCTTGAAAGGTGTAAGGAACCGTTCAAAGGCGTCTGTAAGAGACATGGGCGAAGTCGTCAACGTCAGAATGTTGGCCAACACGATAAGAATCCCGATGCGGAGTGTGTAAAACGCGCCTTTTATCATGCCCTCTCGAGTGAGGGCAACACTCGATTGAGAAATTTGAACAAGAATTTTCCCCTTCGTGAACAACGCATGGAGGAAAAACGTCACTAAAAATAGCCAGAGAAAAGGTCGCATATTTTTCAATGCAAGCCCGATTTTCAACTGAGAAAGACGATAGAAAAACAGAATGGCGATCAAATAGAGAAGGAGGAGTTCCAATCTCGATATCATGAGAATCATGCTCATCAGAAAGAAGCTCGCCACGACCTTGGTCCTGGGATCGAGTCGATGCACGACTGATTCACGATGTGCATACTGTCCGAGCGTGATGTCTTTTATTCTAAGCAAAACCTGACCTTCTGTATCAACCCAATCATAATTATCGATCCACGGACATCACTGAATATTCAAATGGCAAAGGTTTATTTTCATAAGAAAATAGACAACTTTTTAAAAAAAGTCAAATGATAATTTCTTAGCCAGTTCAACTTTTCACTTGACTTTTACTCATTTTCAAGTTATTTTAAGAAATCTTATTGACCCCCCGATTTAATTCATTCATATCACTCTATGAAAAAGGAGTTGCGTATGGCTGAGACAAAATCTTCTCAGGAATCAGCTCCGGATTTTAAGCCGTATGTACCGGCAGAAACGAGCATGAAGGAATTCACGTTCAAGGCGCTCTTTGTGGGTGCGATCCTATCCATAATTCTCGGTTCTGCGAACGCTTACATCGGTTTGAAAGTGGGACTAACCGTTGCAGCCACTTTTCCTGCTGCTGTGATGGCAATGGCCATCCTCCGGATTTTCAAAGGAACCATCCTTGAAGAAAACACCTGTCGAACGACCGCCGCTGTTGGAGAAGCCTTGGCAGCCGGTGCTATTTTTACGATCCCGGCCCTCCTCATCGCCAAGAATCCCGATACTGGAAAACCCATCTGGGACAATGTCCATTACTTCGAGAGCACGATTCTCATGCTCTTCGGTGGAATTCTCGGTGTGCTGTTCGTCATCTTTCTTCGTCGGATCCTCATCGAAGACAAAACCCTCCGTTTTCCGGAGAGTGTGGCGTGTGCGGAAATCGTTAAGGCGGGACAGGGGAAGAAAACGGGCGCCAAGTATGTATTCGGTGCGATGGGCCTTTCGGCAGTCTTCGAGCTCTTCAAGAATCCCCGCGGTCTCTTGACGATTCGGGAGCACATCGAAGGCTTCTTCCCCATGAAAGTCAATAATTTCCGCCTGCTCATCGAAGGTGAAAATAATGCAACAAAAGAAATCGTCTCTTCTCCGACAGGGGGCATTTATGTCGGATCGCCGGGAGCTTCTCCGATGATGCTTGGCGTAGGATACATCATCGGGCCAAAATTGGCTTCCATCACTTTCTTCGGTGGAATCATCGCGCATTTTATGATGGTTCCGCTTTTCATGTTTATCAACGGGAATTATCCCAACGTGCTGACTCCCGACATCGACTGGACCCACATCGCAGGAGGAGTCTTTGCAAATCAGGTCAAACCCTTCGCCGTCGGTTCCATGCTCGTCGGAGCTGTCTATACGCTGTTAAAAATGAGGAAATCCCTCACCACGGGGATGTCCAGAGCTTTCAGGGATCTCCGTCAAATCGGCAAAGCGAAGACCGATGATACGAACAGGCTGGAACGGGACATTCCCTATTCAATTACGATCATAAGCATCGTTGCCATGGTCATCCCCATCGCCATCATCTACTATTTCCTGTGTCATAACATCTTGGGGGCCCTCATCGCCGCTGTCGTCATGACTGTTACCGGATTCCTTTTCGCGGCTGTTGCCGGCTTCCTCGTGGGAACGATAGGTTCTTCAAACAATCCCATCTCAGGGCTTACACTCTCGGCGCTCATCGTCGCCGCATTTTTGATGCTGGCCGTCGGAGTGACCGGAGCGCCCGGAATCGCAGCTGTCTTGGGAGTCGCCGCTGTTGTCTGCTGCTCATCGGGCGTCGCGGGCGACATCATGCAGGACCTCAAAGTGGGGCATATCCTGGGCGGAACTCCAAAGGCCATGGAGAAAGCAGTCATGGTCGGCGTTATCGCCTCTGCCTTGGTGATGACGTTTGCTCTCCAGTTGCTCCATTCTGCTTACGGCGGGATCGGCAGCGTGGATCTCCCCGCTCCACAGGCGAGTTTGATGGCCGCACTCTCCGAGGGCATTATCGGCGGATCCATGGCTTGGCCCCTCGTCATCATGGGGATGTTTTTCGCTGTCGCCCTCATCGTCATCGGCGCTCCTTCTGTAATGCTCATCGCCGTGGGCATGTATCTCCCCCTCTATACGACAGCAGCCATATTCTGCGGCGGTATCATCAAGACGATTGTCGACCACATCGTCAACAAAAGGAAAACAAACAAGGAGAAAGTCGAGAATACGGGTATCCTGCTCGCTTCGGGTCTGATCGCAGGTGAAGCCATCGTAGGTATCATCATCGCAGGCACAGTACTCGCAGGAAAGGGTGAGGCCATCCTTCCCAAAATCATTGAAGACGGCAATCCCTGGCTCGGACTCATCGTCTTTGCGGTCATCGCATATGTACTCATTTCAATCCCGTTGCGAGATGCCAAGAACAAAGCGTAAAGACCTCAATCTGCTCGACCTTATTCCGGTCCAGAGAGTGGATTGGGAAAAAAAAGAAGACGGAACTGTTTATTTGAAAAAGCCAAAAGCCCAGAACCGTTTCATGAAACATTTCATCCAGAAGATGGGAAAAAGCCCGGATTACAAGATTCACCTGGATGATTTTGGAAGCTATGTATGGCAAAAATGCGACGGGGCTCATCGGGTTGATCAGATAGGCGAATGTCTCAAGCGGGAATTCGGAGAGAAAGTGGAACCCGTGGTCGAACGTCTGGCTTCTTTTGTCAAGATATTAGCATACCAGAAATGTATCGGCTACAAAGGCATATCCGATTCGAAATCATGAAAATGTTCAAGATGAAGCAACCTTATGGTAGCTCCAGAAGGTTGCTATCATCTTTTGAATATTCGTTACCAATAGTCAATCGGTGATGACTTCAATGGATTCAGTGTTATCCGCAATACAGTCGGTTCTTAGAGATTGTTTATGCATAAAGCGGAACGAGACAGTCCTCATTATGGCCGATGATCCTCTCTGTGAACTGGCGCAAGATTTTTTTAATCAGACAAAGACAATCTCACAAAAACCTTTCCTCCTCATCCTACCAAAAATAATGAATAATGGTTGCGAGCCCCCTAGATCCGTCGCATCCTTGATGATGAAGGCCGACGCCATCGTCATGTTGACAAGCCGTTCTCTCTCCCACACAAACGCACGCCGGCGTGCATCTCAGAACGGAGCCAGGATTGCAAGCATGCCAGGCATCACCAAAGAAAGTCTGTTAAGAACACTCACGGGCGATTATCAGGAGATGATCCTCAAAAGCCGCAAGTTGGCCGATATCCTGACGATTGGACGAACAGCCCACCTGACGACTCCTGCAGGCACGAAACTCGTTTTCTCTCTCTCACGCATGAAAGGATATTCGGATACTGGCATGATTCACGAACCCGGTCAATTCTCCAACCTCCCGGCGGGAGAAGGAAGCGTCGCACCCGTCCAGGGATCGACACAGGGTGTTCTCGTCATCGACGGATCGTTCCCAAACGTAGGGAAAATCGAATCACCCGTACACATGACGGTGAGAGACGGTCAGGTCATCCGAATTACAGGCGGAGACGAAGCGCAGAAAGTCAGGAAAATGCTCAGACCCTTCGGAAAAATGAGCCGGAATATCGCGGAAATCGGTGTCGGAACGAATCCTAATGCACGACTCTCCGGCTGTGTCCTCGAGGATGAAAAAGTTCTTGGGACGGTGCATGTGGGTCTAGGAAACAATATATCGTTCGGAGGCAAGGTATCCGTGGGCTGCCACTTCGATGGCGTCTTGCTCAAACCGACTTTCATCATCGATGGAAAGATGATTCTGGAAAACGGAATCCTTCAGGTGTAATCTCAAACACAAAGCAAATGGACGATATTCTGCATCATCAAAGTGAATCAAGCCAAGCCGACACCCTCGCTGCAATACTCTCCCCAGTAAAACCAAACTTCTCAGCCAAGACTTCGTAGGGTGCCGAAGATCCAAAACGATCCATGCTAATATTAAGCATCGGAGAGCGGGACACGCAATGCCATCCCTGAGAAATACCGGCTTCCACAACAACGACCGGAATGCCTTCCTCCGGAATCACGGAATTGCGGTAGGATGCGGGCTTATCGAAGAACAGCTCGAATGAAGGCACAGAGACAACGCGTACGAATCTTCCAGATTCTTTTAATATATTTTTGCATTCCAAAGCGATGCTGACCTCAGAACCGCTCGCCGCTAAAACCACATCTGGAAATGGATGATTCTCTCGTGAGAGGACGTAGCCCCCGTTCAGAATTTCCCGCGCGTCAAACCCTTCTGGCCGTGAGAGAACAGGCACACTTTGCCGCGTCAAACAGAGAGCTGTCGGACCATCATTTTTCCGAAGTGCGTACGCCCAAGCCATGGCGGTTTCGAGCCCGTCTGCAGGACGAATCACAGTCAAATTGGGGATGGTTCGCAGAGCGGCCAAATGCTCCACAGGCTGGTGTGTGGGACCATCTTCTCCCACGAACAGACTGTCGTGCGTGAATACGTAGATCACTTGCAATTCCATCAGCGCTGCAAGGCGGATGGCCGGCCGCATGTAATCTGAAAAAACGAGAAACGTCGACCCGTACGGAATGAATCCTCCATAAAGTGCCATTCCGTTCATCACACTGCCCATGCCGTGTTCTCGGACGCCGAAATGCAGGTTGCGTCCGGAGTACGTTTTCGGACCGATGGAACCCGCGCTGTCGATGAGTGTCTTCGTCGAAGGGGCCAGATCCGCCGATCCTCCATAGAGGCTGGGAATCATCGCAGACGCTTTCTGAAGAATCTTCCCTCCGATGTTCCTTGTCGCGTCAGGCTTCTTTGCAAAATTGTCTACAAGTTTCTGCTCCAAATCATCAGGGATTGCCTTCATCCATTGTTTGCTCCACGCAGTGTATCGGTCGGGATGGCGCTCCTGCCACGATTTGAACCGCGTCTGCCACGCTTCGTATTTCTTTTTCAAGAAATCAACTCTCTGCTTGAAAAGCGCTCGAACCTCATCCGGAATATAGAATGTTGGCTCCGGGGGCCAGCCGAGATTCTTCTTCGTTTTTCGTACTTCTTCCTCCCCGATAGGAGCGCCGTGCGAAGATGCGTCATCTTGCTTTTTAGGGCTTCCGTAAGCGATATGCGTTCTGGCAAGGATGAGGGTCGGACGATCCTCTTCTGTTACACCCTCTTTTATGGCGCGAGAAATTTCATCAAGGTGGTGTCCATCAATCGAAACGGTATGCCAACCGTAAGCTCGAAAACGTTTTTCCACGTCCTCCGAGTATGCGAGACGCGTATTTCCTTCGATGGTAATTTGGTTGTCATCGTATAGATAAACGATATTCCCCAATTGAAGATGTCCGGCCAACGAAGCCGCTTCTGAGGCGACACCCTCCATCAGATCCCCGTCACTGACAATACCGTAAATGCGATGATCCACCAAGCGAAAATCATTTCCGTTGAACTGTTCAGCCGCAATCTTCGCCGCTAAAGCCATTCCAACACCGTTGGCAAATCCCTGTCCCAACGGACCCGTGGTCGTTTCAACGCCAGGAAGACAGCCTCTCTCCGGATGGCCTGGTGTGCGGCTCGCCCATTGACGGAACTGCTTGAGATCGTCTAAAGTGACATCGTATCCTGAAAGATAGAGCAATGCGTAGAGCAGCATCGAGCCGTGACCTGCTGATAGGATAAACCGGTCTCTATTCGGCCATTCCGGATCCTCTGGATTAAATCGAAGATACTCCGACCAGAGGACAAACGCACAATCCGCCATTCCCATAGGCATCCCCGGATGGCCGGAATTTGCCTTCTGAACGGCATCCACCGCTAAAAAGCGAATCGTATTCACGGCCAATCGATTCAGTTCCGAACGGTCTAAACAATCACCCAACACAGAACCTCTATATTCTTTTCGTTAAAAATGCGATACCTCATTGGTAGACTTCATCCTCGAACATTAAAAGAAAATCCTCTTGTTTTTATCCTGTTTTGGAGTGCGGCTGTCATTCCTGCGATTTTTAAGCAGGAATCTAGGTAGGGTATGGTTGTATGTACATCAAAATCCACTCCCTGGATGCCCGATACAACATCTCGGGCATGACACCCTTCCCTTGTATTTTTCTGATATTTGTTAAAGTTAAATTTCAAGGTCAATCAACGCGTCAGCCTGGTCTTCGCCTTCTTGAGCGACCTTCCATAGATCGGGTGTATCTCGATATGACGATCTTTCCCTTCCTCCCCCCTGCTGACGGTCTTCACACCCTCGCGTTCTTTAAGATAATCGTGGATGACGAATCGCTGATACGATCCCATCGGAGGAAGTGCCTCAGAAACACCCTTCATCAGGACTTCCTGTGTTTTTTGTTCCGCCAATCGCTTCAGTCGTCCCGTTGGATAGATCTTCAGAATCACCTGTTCATCATCACGGTAGGTCTTTACGCTGTACTCCTGCGTTCTCTCGAAATGCTCGTGAACCAGTTTGCGTTGAAATCCCCCGAGATCCTTGATGATGGCGGGATCCATCGAATTTAAGAGAAATTCTTCAGCTTTTTGTATCAATTGTTGTGCTTCCGGATCTGTTTCAGGTTGGCGCCGATGCCATTTCCGATCCTTATTATTTTTCCTCTCATTCTCTTGTCCCAAAATCCTCTCCTCGATACTACAAGTCTTTCCTCATATAGGATATATTAACAAGAAGACGTCTCTTACAACGTTTTTATATCTCCGGTTTCAGACCATAGCCGTTCCTATGGCACAAGTCCTCAAGCTTTCTCTTTGGCACGTGAAGAACACCATTTTTGTCCTTCCAATATTTCACGGAATGATCTGATTCCTCCAAACGTGGCTGCTCGTCAGGATAGCCAAGTGCAACGACAGAATTCACATCAAGATGATGAGGAATCCTCAACATTTTTTTTATCCGTTTTCGATCTATGGAACCCAGCCAACAGCTTCCCACTCCCTCTCCCCACGCCGTTAAAAGCATATTCTCGATTGCCGCGGCTGCATCTACTGATCCGCCCTTTTTCTTCCTATACAGATCGATGAGGACAACGATATACGAAACCGGCCGCTTTCCAGGAGGAGGATTGCCGGCTGGAGCGATATAACCTGCCCATTTTAAGCAGGAGAACACCGAATCTACGAGATGCGGTTCATCGATGACAAGATACTCGCAAGGCTGAAGATTCGCACCCGATGGCGCCAACCGTGCCGCGTTAATCAACTTGATGAACAGCTCTTCAGGCAGAGGCGTATTCTTAAAACGGCGAATCGTTCTTCTACAACAAACGACATCGTAAATATTCGACATCATTCGGATCCTCCGATGAACTACTCCGCCGCAAGCAGCGGTTTATCAAAAACAAAAACATTGAACGCCCCAAGGAGCGGGGAATTAAATCCTTGCCCGCCTCTGGCGGGATTAAAAACGTGTCCTAATTATACATAAAATGAGTCATATTTGCAAGGATTTTTCCATGAATGGTCTTCAAGAGGACGAATCAAATTCGACGGATTTTTCCTCTTCACAAATATGACGATTTTGAAACATTTATGAAAGAATGATCACATTGGATTTTTCTGTTGACTTTTTATGAATATCCATTATCATGATAACAATAAAGACAATGGAGGACATCTATAGCTTAGTATACAAGAGAACATTCATCAAGCCATCAATGCTGTGACGCCACAGAAAACATTCCGTGCAGTTAAAAGCGATCTGTCTGCTGGGAAGAGCAGACTGCGTGTATGTACGGTTTGAAGAACAACCCCTTTTCAATGGCCGGCACGGGGAATACGGTTGATTGTCGGATTGTCTGGGGAAGAGGAAAGGAAAGAAAAAGTGAAATGGCTTCTGTGTGTTGCGATGGTTCTTTGTTTTGTACATCGGTTGACTGGTTGGCAGGCGACAACTCATACCGTAACGCTTCAGGTGCAAAAAGAGAACGCATTCATCCTTGAAAAGAACATCAAATCAAATCCCGGCGATATTCCAATACAAAAATCAGTCGAAACTCAAAAAAGGACTGATTATACCCTTCGATGGTTCACGACTCAGCCTGGTATAAAAATAACGGCAGCGATCTTGAAACCGTATTCCAAGGATCACCGACAAATCCGCTCCGTCGTTAGCTCAGGCAGCACACTCAGAAATCCTGAACGAACGACAGTCTTACATCAGGAGTTTATTTACATTCAATCGACTTCATCGGGTATGTGTGATGTCGAACATGCCATTCAAAAAATACAACCGAACACGAATACAAAAAAACTTACGGTGACATTCACGATGACAGATGCTTTATAAGAACATTCTCCAAGAATCAAAAAATCCCCCGCTGGTCAATATGTTTGTCCCACAAAATTATTCTTGACTTGTTCGTAAAAATCCTTTATACTAATACGTCATCATTTTCGATAGCACGCAAATAAATTCATTGTTTCCATCCAATATCCTATCAAACTTACAGGAGATATCCTATACCCTATCAAATAGTCGTCAATCATCAAAATCAATTTTCATTCGGATCGGACGAAATCGGGCATTCGCCGATCAAATTCTAATAAGGAGGACTTGCCATGAAAAAAATCTGCGGGACAATGTTCATCGTGTTCATCCTTCTTTGTGCATCGAGTCTGTTGAATGCACAAGCAGCCATGAACACGGATAAAATGCGATTTGGATTCGGAGCCGCCTTGGGGAAAGAAGTCTTCATGATCGGAGAATCGGCGTCTTTTAACTCAGTCGATTTCCCCAGTTTTTACTTCCCTATGTACCTGTCATCCACCCTCAAGATTGAACCCTATTTTGGATACTGGAAATACTCTTCCAAAAACAGCGACGAGTATAATCAGTCATTCATGCACATCGGAGTCGGTGCATTCTTCGTCAAATGGTGCAATCGAGTGAGCCTCCAATTCGGCGGAAGAGTGGGTATGGTCCATTCTTCATACTTCTCCAAGCACACTTCTGGGACTGAATCCTACGAATACAAGGCTTCAAAATCCGATATCTTCTTCGGACCTGCTTTGGGAGCGGAGTGTTTCGTGTGCACCAACTTAAGCCTCGGAGGGGAGATCCAGTTCATGTACGGGAAGATGGGCAATTGGAAATACAAGAACGGACACGACAGTGAAAGCGATGAGAAACAATACATGATGACGACAAAGACGCTGTTCTTCGTCCGCTGGTATTTGGGTTGCGATCAAAAATGAAAATGCTTCTTGAACACTATTTTTATCTCGTACATCCTAAATTCTTGATTTCAGACGAATGCCCGATTTCGTCCATCATCCGACGTACTTCAGATTTTTAGTCAGGGAGACATCACGCATGGATTTCTACGAGGCAGTGGCAAAACGGCAATCCGTGAGAAAATACAAATCCGATCTTATTCCTGAAAATGGTTTAAATCGAATACTCGAATCGTTCCAAAGAGCGCCCTCCTGGGCCAACGTCCAGCCGTGGGAGCTCATCTTGGTGACAGATCCTGAGATAAAATCAAAACTGCAAACAACGCTTCCGAATGGAAATCCCGCGATGAAAGCCATCGTCGATGCCCCTGTATTGGTGTGCATTATCGGTATCCCTGATACTTCAGGATGGTATAAAGGAAAACCAGTGACCGGTAGAGGTGATTGGATGCTGTTCGACGTTGGGATTGCCGCCGAGCATATCACCCTCGCAGCAGCAGCGGAAGGTCTGGGAACAGTTCATGTTGGATTATTCGATTATGAAAAGGCCGGAAAAATCCTTTGCATTCCGAGCAATCGGACGGTTGTCGAACTCATGCCCTTGGGATTCCCCGATCATGAACCGAAACCGGTCGGACGGAAATCAATAGAGGCCTTCGTCTTCCGCAACAAGTACGGCCAAAAATAGAAATACCTCCTGCATCCCCATCTCGCTCATCTTTGAATCGTATCTGACAGAGTCTTTTTTATTTGATTATTGATATGCAGGAATTCTTCACACCACGCCATGATCTTGTCGAACCAACACTTATTTCTATTAGAGGATCAGTCGATAATCTTAAAAACTGCCATACCCGGTCAATTGCGTTTCATTCGATCCATCAGCATTCATGATGTAGATATTCCAATTGTAATTTCTGTACGAATGAAAGGCGATCATCGAGCCGTCCGGAGACCAGGAAGGTGCATAATCATCGTAAAGATTATTCGTTATTCTTCTTTGATCAGACCCGTCTCTTTTCATGACGTAGATTTCAAAATTGCCATCCCTGTCAGACACAAAGGCGATCTGAGAACCATCTGGCGACCAGGCTGACAGGCCATCGACTACTGGATTATCGGTCAGCCTTCTCTCGTTCGAGCCATCGACATGGAAGACATAGATGTCCCAATTATCGTTGATGAGTGCATCAAACGCAATATCTATTCCATCGGGCGACCAGGATGGAAATGCCTGCAGAGTCGAATCGTCGGTCAGGTTTGCCTGCTGGGACCCGTCGGCATTCATGATGTAGATGTCCCAGCGATCATTCCTGTACGATTCATAAGCAATCTGCTGCCCATTGGGAGACCAAGAAAAATACGTATCAATAGCGGGATTATTCGTCACATTCCCCTGATCAGAACCGTCGTGATTCATCGTGTAAATTTCCCTGTTCTCATCCCTGTCTGATACAAAAGCGATCTTTGAGCCATCGGGTGACCAGCGAGGGAAAAGGTCGAGAGCCTGATGGGTCGTCAATCTTGTCAAATTTTGACCCGTCGTATCGATCACATAGATATTCCAATTGCCGTCCCTCTCGGTATGAAAAGCGATTTTCCCGCCGTCGGGAGACCAGGATGGATATCGATCCGTACTATAGTTGAAATTCTGAGATGTAAGCTCGAGCGGAGTCTCCCTGTAGCAATGAGTAATGAAATAAAAAAGGAGAGCGCACACAATCGGAATTCCGGATGGTATAATCCTGTTATGCATTTTGAGTGAATGGTGACCGTTCACGCCATCTCTTTTATCCTCGTACAGATAATTTTTTATGATGTTTTGTCTGTTCATTCCTCATCTTCCTTACTGACTCACAATCTTTGAAGAAATAACCCGACTGGCAGGCCTGGTCATTCATGCCGATTGCTCGGCATGGGGAGAGAATGATCAGACCCATCACAAATTTGAAGGTGGGAGTGATGTCGGTTGCCAGTCGGATCCATTTTGAACCATAATAGTTATTTTTTTAACACCAGTAATATACGAAAATTTTTATACATCAGAAAATTAAATTAAATCCCAACCCGGACGACTTCTTCGATCACTCCGGCGAATGTTTCCACATCCTTAAGTGTGGTGAATATGTTTTCTTTTGTAGATTCGTATCATTTTGGGCGGCATGTGAACATCATTCTTCACTAGTTTATTTAAAGAAAGGCATGAGCCTCTGTAGGGATAAAAAATCGTACAGATTATTTATTCAATAATTTTCGCCAACTGATCCTCACCCACGACTAGATTACTCAGATGTTCATCCAATTCTCTACGAATATCTGCAACCACATCCGGATACTCTTTCGCAACATCGAATTTCTCACCTGGATCATGACCGAGGTGAAACAATAGAGGAGAATCATGATATTTTTTATTCGTATTCTTTGTATACGCAGTCTCTGTGATGAAATGTGCTTTAAAGAGACTCTTACGCACCGCATATACTTCCCTGCCCCGATAATAAAAAAATAAATTTCTCGGACTTGGATTTCCGCCGAACAATAAAGGTAAAAGATTTTCACTATCCATGACGCGATCATCAGGAATCTTGGCACCCGTAAGATTGCACACGGTGGAGAAAAAATCAAGACTCGAACCTATACCACTGACTACGCCTGTGTGTATGCGCTCCGGCCACCAAAAGATCGTCGGTACGCGCATTCCGCCCTCCCAGGTAGTACCCTTGCCGTCATGTAGCAGGCCCGCAGAACCACCATGCTGCTTGTAAAGAAGCCACGGGCCATTATCAGAAGTAAAGACGACCAGTGTATTTTTATCAAGTCCTTCTTCCCGTAAGGTTTCCAATATCTGTCCGACCCCCCAATCAATCTCTTCGACGACGTCACCATAAATTCCTCGTATACTCTGACTCTTAAAATTCCTGGAAACAAATAAGGGTACATGGGGCATCGTATGCGCCAGATATAAGAAAAACGGACGATCCTTATTCTCTTTGATAAACCTGACAGCCTCTTCTGTATAACGTTTTGTGAGCGTGGCCTGGTCAGCAGGTCGTTCAATAATCTCCTCGTTGCGCATGAGAGGAACATTAAAATATTCCCGCTTCGGTCTGACAACCCTATCATCCCCGCCACCAACACCATCCATATCATTGCTGTAAGGAATGCCAAAATAATAATCAAATCCCCGACGCGTTGGAAGATATTGTGGTAGATGGCCAAGATGCCATTTCCCAATGCATGCTGTCTTATAACCGACGGATTTAACCGCATCGGCAATCGTAACCTCGCTGACGGGTAATCCGCCTGCAGAATCGGGAAACAACACGCGACGCTTGTCGCTGCACATTCCGGTGCGAATCGGGAGGCGGCCGGTTAACAATCCTGCACGGCTCGGTGTGCAGACGCTCGCAGCCACATAAAAATTCGTCCATTTTTGTCCATCATAAGCCATTCGGTCAATATGGGGAGTTCGGATCGTGGGATGACCAAAAGAAGTCAAATCACCGTATCCCAAGTCGTCACAGAAGATGATGACTATATTGGGATTCTTTAAAGCATTTTTTGAACAGGATAATAACTTCGGCAATGCAACAGAAGCAGATCCAATTCCCATGACTCTTAAGAAATTTCTTCGAGTGACAATGGAATCCCTCATCATCATTCACTCCCAACTTAGAAATGTTAATTCTTCAAATCAGCAATCCGATCGCTTACCTCAGGAAAAACCTGTAACGGCGCGCTTGGTATGGCTTCATACCAGAAAACCGCCGCACACCAATCATCCTGCCGCTCATAGAGTGCGTGGCCTGTTTTTTCCCGGTGTTCGCGACTCCAACCGATCTGCTGAATCGTGATCCGGCACTCTTCTTCCCAGTAAATGGGATCGAGTATATGCCAACGATACATCGAAATAAAACCGTCCTGGTTCAAACTACAGCCATGGTACAAAAACGGTGTTTGCTGCATTCCATAAGACAGGCAGATATAATCTTCGCTGCCCGTCCCGCAAATCGTTGGGAATTCCGTATCGCCGTCCTTGTAGATTTTGATTTCCCCTTCTCCCCACCAATTCCCCTCGAGTGTCCGTATACCGAGCACTGCGCCGATAAATCGACCCGCCCCTTCACGCTTGGGTAAAATCTCAAAATCCCTTGTGAGCGTCGTGGGATTTTCACGACGGAATGCCGCATGCAGACGTCCAAAAACGCTCGGATGCGAATCGCCGATGGTATAATCCACCTGGTAGAAAACCGTGATCGTCTCCTCGCCCTCGTTCGTCAGTGTGATTTTTGCCCGCTTTTCAAAAGGCATGGGCAGCCAGATGTTCAACGCTGCATTCTGGCCCACTGAATGGACTGCTGATTGATAGGACATCACCTTCGCATGGGCAAAACCCATGAAGTCACCGAGAGGACATTCAACACTCGGATGTTCCTGATTTTCCCAATACGCACGGATAACCATGCTGCGGAGTGCGCTCGTTTTATCCTTGAACGATCCGGTCATCCAGATATGCCGGATTGTGCCGGGTCCGGTGATATCGCAAAGGTCAACCGTCTCACCCGGAACGATACTCTTTGCCGGAAACCCTTTACGTCCGACACCAAGATTACTCGCAGTTTTGCCACCCTCTCCTCTTTCACCCGTGGGATTCTCGAATGAAATGGATCTCGATTCGAGTTTCGTGTCCAATCGATATAACATCGTGTCTATCGAAGAGACTGAATCAGACTTTGGTGCACATCTGAATAAGACAAAACCAAGGAGTAGGCAGAAAAATAATAATTGAATATTGCAGTATACTGACTTCATGATATCCTCCTCATATGATTAAAGGTGAGAAACGGTTTTTCATCCTCAACGAAAAAAAATTATCTATTGGAAATTTAAGGTGTCTAACTCTTCACAAGTATATTTATTCTTAAACCAACCCTACTCCAACTCCCTCTTCAACACCTCCTTCAAAATCTTCCCCGGCTTGAAATGCGTCTTCCGATGTGCAGGAACATAGATTATCTTCTAATGTCAACTCCTTACCTACATCACCCGTCCCTTTTTCTGCAAAGTAACACTTCATCCCGGCCAGGCCTATCTGCATTACCTTAAAGAAGATAGTCTGTTCCATCCTGTATGCCTCAAGATCAGCAGCATT
>JBDRSZ010000126.1:0-5350 GCA_043824415.1 bacterium
CTCCATAAAAATGATTTCATTCTGCATATATTGGAATTTTTAGAAGAAGCGCAGAATGATGCCTTAGAAGAAAAAACACAAAATCTCAGGATTCATGAGATCTTAAATATGGACAGGTTTTTAAAAATACTCGGAGATCAAACAATAGAAGTCACATTTTGTCACCATTCGCAGCCCCTGACAAGCTGGGTTTTTAAACTTATAAATAAAAAAGTCGACCACATCAAGGTGATCAAAGGTGAGGTGGGTGGCGCGAGCTTGCATTTTCGATTTGATTTAACTTCTATTGAAAAAAACCCAAATCCATCATTTGTGCAGATTTCCATTCTTTTATGCAGGCTTCTTAATTCCAACAAAGGCTTAACTCGGCGGATCAATCTGATGAGATTGCTGGTGGCTCTTGCGTTGGGATGAATAGTGACTTGACATTAATCTTTGTTTTAATTATAATTGATTGAGAATTTTTAGATTTATTAAAAGTTGGTATGGACATGGTCGTAAAAAAGAAAAAAACTGTCAGGAAAGCAACGAGAAGTCCCGCAAAGACGGCGAAGAATACCGCCATGGCCATAAGGAACGAGTCGCCCGTCAGGAAGACAACCTCCATCTGCCCGGACTGCAACAGGATCATCAAGGCTGACATTTTTGAGAGGGACGCGAAGATATGGATAAGGAAGACATGCCCGAAACACGGCGAAGTCGAGGACCTCTACTGGGGATCAGCGGACCTTTACAGGAAGGCGGAAAAGTTCGCGCATGACGGCAGGGGCGTAGACAATCCAAACGTCAAGAAGAAGGACCCGGTGTGCCCGAAGGACTGCGGGCTTTGCAACCTCCACAAATCGCACACGGCGCTCGGCAATCTGGTGGTGACCAGCAGGTGCGACCTTTCCTGCTGGTACTGTTTCTACTATTCGAAGCGGCTTGGATACGTCTATGAGCCCACGCTGAAGCAGCTGGACGGCATGATAAAGATGCTCGTCAGCGGGAAACCGGTCGCCTGCAACGCCATTCAGGTCACCGGCGGGGAGCCGGCCTTAAGAGACGACCTGCTCGACATTATAAAGCTGTGCAGGACACACGGCGTGGAGCACATACAGCTCAATACGAATGGCATCAGAATATCGCAGAATCTCGCATTTCTCAAAGAGGCGAGAGCCCATGAAATGACAACGCTTTACCTCAGTTTCGACGGGGTCACGCCGAAGACGAACCCGAAGAATCACTGGGAGATACCGGGCGTTCTCGACAACTGCAGGAAGGCAGACGTCGGCGTGGTGCTCGTGCCGACCGTCATACAGGGCAGGAACGACCACGAACTGGGCAGCATACTGAAATTCGGCTTCGACAACATCGACGTGGTTCGGGGCATAAATTTCCAGCCGGTGTCGCTTGTCGGCAGGATCAGCAAGGCGAACCGAATGAAGATGAGGATAACTATACCGGACGTTTTAGAGAAGATCGAGGAGCAGACCGGAGGCCAGATAACCAGGGAAGACTTCTACCCGGTCCCGACGCCTTATCCGTTCACGAGATTCGCAGAGGCGCTTACCGGAATACCCCAGTACGACCTGAGCGCCCATTTCGCGTGCGGAATGGGAACTTACGTGTTCAAGGACGGGGAGAAGATGGTCCCGATAACCCGATTCGTCGACGTCGAAGGGCTGTTCGATTACCTGAACAAGTTGGCTTCCGACCTGGAACGCGGAAAGAACAAAGTCATCGTCGGGGCGAAGACACTCTTCAGGCTCAGGAGCTTCATAGATAAGAAGAAAGGGCCGAAAAATCTGAATCTCGGGAAGATATTGTTCAACGCGCTCATCAGGCACGACTACGAGGCGCTTGCCGAGTTCCATTACAAGACGCTTTTGTTAGCATTAATGCATTTTCAGGACAAGTATAATTTCGACATGGAGCGCGTGAAACGTTGCTGTGTACACAACGCGATGAGCGACGGCAGGATCATCCCTTTCTGCACGTTCAACGCCATACCCGAATGGTACAGGGACGTCAGCCAGGAATCCCAGGGAGTATCGTTCGATCAGTGGAAAAAGAAAACGGGACGGACGATGAACGACGATCTTTACAGGAGGGACGCAAAGAAACTGACTGCCTCCCCGCTGTACAAGAAGACGTACGCTGGCTTCCTAAAGTAACCTACATGATAATACCGAAGCTTGCCTTACGCAATATATTGGGTGCCGGACTTCGCACATGGCTCAATGTGATTGTCCTCTCTTTCGCCTATGTGGCCATCATTTTCAACCAGGGCTACTATTACGGATTATCCAATCAAGTCAGTCATGCCAAAATGGAAGCAGAACTGGGTGGAGGTCAATTCTGGCACCACAAATACGATCCTTATGATCCTTTCACACTTCAGGAGGCTCACGGGGAAATACCTGAACCGATGCGCAACTGGATCTTTCAGGACAAAGCCGTTTCACTCCTCATCATGAAGGGCGCATTCTATCCCAAAGGCCGTATCCGCACTGTGATCATCAAGGGGATTCCCCCCGCTCAAAAGATCCTTTCGATTCCAACCCGATTTCTTGAAGAAACAGAGGGCCCGCTTCAAGCACTCATTGGCACCCGAATGGCGCAAAGCGCGGGATTAAAGATCGGGGATATCATTACGGTACAGTGGCAGGATGCGAATGGAACCTTCGATGCGCAGGATGTGGAAATCGTTCAAATCATGAATACGACTGTACCCACGATTGATCACGGTCAAATATGGGTGCCTTTGGAAAAGTTCAGGCAGCTGTTACTCATGAAGAATGAAGTCACGATGGTGGTCATCGATAAAAATTTCAAACCAATCGAGTCTGTCCCGGGATGGACATTCAGAAATCTCGCCTATCTTCTCAAAGATATTCATAATGTGCGTAAGACCGCAATCGTCGCATCATGGTTTCTGTACAGCCTTCTGTTAATGCTCGCCATGCTGGCCATTTTTGATACCCAGATTCTATCCGTTTTCAAAAGACAAAAAGAAATCGGCACGCTCATCTCCCTCGGAATGACCCGGTCCAAGGTCATTCAATTGTTCACGTTTGAAGGGATTTTGCATGGTGTCCTGGCTGCATTCATCGGCGCGCTGTACGGTATTCCATTGCTAAACCATTACGCTAACAAAGGATTTGCTGTGCCAGAATCCGTGGATAATACAGGTTACGCGATTGGCGAGAGATTATACCCATCATACAGCGCATCTCTCGTTGCAGGAACAGTCATACTTGTTTTGATCGTAACCTCCATTGTCAGCTATTTACCGACACACAAAATCACAAAACTGAAACCCACTGACGCATTAAGAGGAAAACTTAACTAAAAGGAATGATTTTATTTTTACTAAAAGGCCTGTTTCGGGATCGATCCAGATCTCTTTTTCCGCTGCTGATTGTGATAGGCGGGGTTTCCTGTACCGTCGTACTTTACAACTACATTACTGGCATTCAAAACGATATGATCTGGGCCCATGCCAGTTTTAACGCCGGTCACATCAGAATCATGTCAAAAGCATACGCCGAGGAAGTCGATCAATTTCCCAACGATCTGGCCTTAATGGGCGTCCCCGAACTGCTGGCTAAACTGAAAGCAGATTATCCGAAGCTGATCTGGACACCCCGTATCAAATTTGGCGGATTGTTGGATATTCCGGACAAGAATCGTGAAACCCGTTCCCAGAGTATTGTGATTGGCATGGCAGTGGATCTCATTTCTCAGAATACGCCCGAACCTGTTATTCTCAACCTGGAAGATGCATTGATTCGGGGCAGACTGCCCAGACAAAAAGGGGAAATTGTCATCAGCGATGGATTTGCCAAAACACTTGAAGTCCATCCCGGTGAGACTGCAACCCTGATCACAAAAACGATGTACGGAAGCTTGAGCACGACCAATTTCACCGTCGTCGGAACGATTCACTTTGGCATTTCATTCATGGACCGCAGTGCCATCATTGTGGATATTGCTGACATTCAATACGCGTTGGACATGGAAGATGCAGCTGGAGAGATTTTTGGTTTTTTCCCCAACTTCAACTATCAGGACGATAACGCCTCTAAAATCGCATCCGGTTTTAATGCACAGCACAATTCAAAAGATGAATTCTCTCCGATCATGTTTACCTTCGCCGATCAATACGAAAACCGTGAAATACTGGAGATCGTTCAATATTTTTCAGGCATCATCATCGGCATTTTTGTAATCATCATGTCCATCGTCCTCTGGAACGCCGGGCTGAAGGGCAGTCTCCGGCGTTATGGCGAAATCGGTGTGCGTCTTGCGATCGGGGAGCACAAAGGGCGTCTCTACCGTTCGCTCATTGCAGAGTCCTTGATGATCGGTTTTTTTGGTTCTGTCCTCGGAACCGCCCTGGGCCTTGCCTTCTCCTATTATCTTCAGATCAAAGGTATTGACATCTCTTCCATGATAAAAAATGCATCAGTGCTGATTGTCGATGTCTTGCGTGCTCAGGTCACATCGACCAGTTATTTCATCGGATTTGTCCCCGGATTTTTTGCCACTTTTTTAGGAACAGCCGTCTCCGGTATAGGTATATATAAAAGACAAACATCGCAACTGTTTAAGGAGCTTGAAGCATGAGAAACATCCGATTTTTTTCAGTCTGATATCCTCAACTGCATTTTGCCAATTTCCGAATGGCGGCGCGTGGCACACGACATTCACAATCGGGGCACCCTGCGGTTTTATGAGACGCTGGAGGAAAGTCCTGCAAGGAAAAAACTTCACTTCCGCAGAGGATCCCGCCTCTGCGGAATAATGGATAAACAATGTCAACACGATTCCACATGCGATTGAATCAGCCGGGCGGAGTCCCCAAAAAATCAAGTGCCACGCACTTTCAAAGTACGTGGCACTTTTGTGTTTCCCTAATTTTCTTCTTGACAATTCCCTAAAAAATACTTAATATTTCGCAACACATAAAAAAGCCGCAATCGTCCCACCTCGAATACCCTCAGTTCAACGCGGCTTTTAGGGAGCGGCGAACAATATCATTCCAGTACGACTTATAACGGGACTATAAAACCGTAATAACAGTTGTACAAACATTGGAGAAATGTGGAAGTGTTTGCCTTAAAACAACAAAATCAAAAAACGCAAACTCCAAGCGAAAACCATACACACTTTCTGGATGAACTGGATGACTTTCCATTTTATCCAAGAAATGGCCGATTGTGAAGTACATCTTTGGAGGTGGAAAAATGATAAATTTATCAATTTTTCAGAATCACCTCTTTATCGAATAACGTGAGTTCAAGTAATAAGTGCAACTGTTAGTATGAAGAAAGGGGTTAATTGCTTAAGTTAGTAATTAATCACC
>JBDRSZ010000127.1:0-8463 GCA_043824415.1 bacterium
GTATTGAATTTAAAGCGTACGGCACGGCTGATACCGGCAAAGGCGTGCTGACAGGTGAGAATTCGACCGCCCGAGGCTTCGATTCGGTTTCGGTTTTCGGGAGTGAGTTCCTGTTCGTTTTCCTGCCGGAAGCCTGTGGAGTGTGTGACGACAGAGACGTCGTGAAATTTCAGGAGTTCGACAGCTTTGACTCCCGTTTCACCCGATGCGCTGGCGACGAGTACGGTCTTGATGTCCAGCATGTCGGACCACTCTTTTACGAGATTTAGAGTTTCATCCGTATTTTCCGGTCCGGCCTTCTCGAAATAAACGGTCTGGTATTTCATTTGTATCCTTTCGTAGATGACAGGAATTTAAGGAATATTGGATGGAAAATCAATAGGTTTGATCGGACCCATAAAATTCTGAGTGACGTAAATGGCTTCGAATCCTTGATACTCGCCTGCGGCGATGCCGACCCCGATTCGACTGAAATGTTTGTTGAGAATGTTCTCCCGATGATGGGGGGAATCCATCCAATTTTTTACGATGTCTTTGGCGAATTCGATGTAGGTTTGATACGCAATGGGTTTTTCAGTTTCGGCGTCGATGTAGAGGGTTTTCCCGTTCGAGAATTTTGTATAAAAAGGAACGTTGGCTATCCGCAAGAAGTAATCCACGCCGATGTTTTCACCCATAGCGGTGTTCCCGAGATCGAGTCCTGCATTCTGTAACCGATCGATGAGACCCGCATTTATTTTGACTGGGGATTCGTGGGAGAAGTAGCGCAGGCGACCCATTTCTTCGCTGTGGTCTTTCGCAGCTTCCTGGAGTTTCGAATCGGTTTTACACGTTCCGAGATGATGGCGCTGACGGGTTTGATTTGTGTAATAGACGATCATTCGTTCGAGGAGCGCGTGATCGAGGTTGTTCGGGTTTAGGGATAGATTTACCGTCTGGTACGCCGAGGATGCATTTGACCATACCGTCGTGCTATCCTTTTTCTGTAAGGAGTTCCAAGAGAATGATAGTATGATGCACAGGAAAGCAGAATTTATAATGCTCTTTTTGGTCTGCATTGGATTTATCATCGATTCTTCAATTCAATAATACGAGGCAAAAGAGGGTTTTCTTCATGAAAAGCATCCGTTTGGCTGATCATAGAAGTCAAGGTAAAATACAAAAACGGTGTCCGTCATGCAAGAGGATTTTATGGCTTGTCACACCCAAGGACGCAAATAACAATCTTGAGTGTAGGCTTATTCCCTCTTTAATATTAGGGGAGCCGTACCCGTGATTCACTTCATGGAAAAAATACTTGATTTCTGTGGAATAAAATACCGGCTACTCTTATTCGAAGGTGTCCTCAAATTCTTCAAACTCAATATTGTTCCTGTCCACATGATCGATATTTTCGAAGCCGAGGACTTCTGCTTCGGAGTAAGGAGTGGCTTGGCTGCATTTGACGCAGGTTGTCGTTTCAGGCAGAATGGCCAGCCGTTCTCGCGGGATTTCTTTCCTGCAAAGTTCACAAAGGATTTTTTTGCTCATTTCCAATCCCTGATAGTTTTACAGTGACATCCTGAAATTGTTCATCTATACGCTGAATAGTTCCGATTTGTTCCAGGGGAAAACACAGTGCTATTTTTATGCCAAAAATTTTTATCATGGATAATTCAAGATTCATATTTGTACAAAAGGCGATCCGCATGGATCGCCTTTTTATTTGACCATTAATCCTTTACACTGATTTGGCGAACTACTTCTTCCTTTCAATCGATGCATAGGCGCTGTGGTTGTGGATGGACTCGAAATTTTCAGACTCGACACTGTACCACGCGATGCGCGGATCGGCGTTGAGTCTATTCGCGATGTCGCGGACGATGTCTTCAACGAACATGGGGTGGTCGTAGGCATGCTCGGTGACGGCTTTTTCATCATTCCGTTTGAGGAGCGCGAAAAGGGGACTGGAAGCCGACGCCTCCGCCCATTCGATGATTTCCTCAATCCAGACGAGTTTCTTCATTCGGACCTGAACGGAGATGACGGATCGCTGGTTGTGAGCGCCGCGGTCTGAAAGCTCTTTCGAGCACGGGCAGAGGGTCGTGACCGGGACTTGGACGCTCATGATGAAATCCTCTTTGTCGGTGAGGGTTCCCGTGTAAGTGCAGGTGTATTCCATCAGGCTCTTGGCGCCGGAAATGGGTGCGGACTTTTCGATGAAATATGGAAAGGATACTTCCATGTGCGCTTCTTCGGCGTGAAGTTTTTCCTTCATCTTTATAAGGATTTGTCCGATGGTGTCGATGTGGAACTCGCGGTGATGTTCGTTGAGGATTTCGATGAAACGGCTCATGTGCGTGCCGCGGAATCGGTGGGGGAGGTTGACGTACATGTTGATGGAGCCGATGGTGTGCTGGGTTTTATTTTTTTTATCCAAGACTGTGATCGGATAGCTCAGATTTTTCACGCCGACCCTATCGACGGGTATCTTTCGGGTGTCGGGCTGGTTCTGGATGTCGTTCAACGATCAGGACTCCTTCCTGTATTCTGCTCTGACGACTGTTTTTACGTTTCCCCTGGGATTGAAATCACCAATGACTTCCATCCAGCGGGGCGAGCATGCGGCTGTCAGGTCTTCCAAGATTTTATTGACGGCTTCCTCGTGGAAGATCTCCTGATCGCGGTATTTGTTGATGTAGAGCTTCACGGACTTAAGTTCGAGGATGCGCTTATCCGGAATATATCTCACCCGGATCGTGGCAAAATCCGGGTATCCGGTTTTTGGGCACAGGCACGTGAACTCAGGCAGGGTGATACTCACTTCATAGTCTCTGTGTGGATATTTATTTTCCACAGACTCCAGCTTGGATTCCTGAATTTCACGCTGACCTTTTTTTAACTTAGCCATTTCTTGCCTCTACTTTTATGCAATATCAGTCGCCATTCATAAAATGACAAATATCAAAGCTCAAATGACAAATGCCTGCCTACCGCAGGCAGGAAATCCCAGTGCTCAATGTCAAATGAAAACATGTTGTGATTCATGTCATATTTAGGGCTTGAGTTTTTGGCATTGATTTGGCATTTGGATTTTGTCATTTGGCATCCTTGCCTTTACGGCTTAATAATCCCGAATAACAAGTGGGATCAGGAACTCCGGCTTCTTCGAATCCTTTCTTCCGGATGATGCAGCTGTCACACTCTCCGCAGGCGTTGCCGTCGGTGGCCGGATCGTAGCAGCTCTGGGTAAGGCTGTAATCAACGCCCAGTTCGGTTCCCTTTCGGATGATTTGCGATTTGGTCATCCGGATGAGGGGCGTTCGGATTCGGAACGGTTTGCCTGACACGCCGGCTTTTGTGGCCAAGTCGGCGGTTTTCTGGAATGCATCAATGAACTCCGGCCTGCAGTCGGGATAGCCGGAATAGTCGCGTGCGTTCACGCCGATGAAAAGGTCGGATACATGCAGGCTTTCGGCCCAGGCCAATCCCAGAGAGAGGAAAATAAGGTTCCGGGCCGGAACGTAGGTCACGGGGATCTCTTGTCGTGTTTTGTTTCCTCCCCATCCCTTTGGAACGGGTGTTTTCGTCGTTAAAGCTGACCCGCCGATGGCGGAGAGATCGATGTTCTGCATGATGTGTTTTTTCGTCCCCATCGTCTGAGCGATTCTTTTTGCCGCCTGGAGTTCACAGCGGTTTCGCTGTCCGTATTGGAAACTGATGGCGTAAGTTTCGTATCCCTGAGACCGGGCGATGGCCAGGGTTGTCGTGGAGTCGATGCCTCCGCTCAAGAGGACGACAGCTCCGGGCGCTGCGCTATTTCCCGCTTGTTTCATCGGGCCAGAGAATTTTATGGAGTGGCAGTTGGAGTCGGACATGCAAACGATCTTCTAAGATCCAGCGGGCTAAGTCTGGGGGATTCAGGATTCCGAGCACGGGTGAGAATAATACGGATACCCTGTCTATGAGGCCGTAGTTGAGGATGACTTGTTTGGACCAGTCGTAATCGGACTTCGATGTTAACACGAATTTGACTTGATCCCGCTCGTCCAGCCATTTGATGTTCATCCAGTCTGTCTTATCGCTCTCACTGCTACCAGGAGTTTTAATATCCACGATTCGAACGGCACTGCTCTTGATAAGGTTGATGTTTTGCGTTCCGTTGGTTTCAATCAGGACTTTGAACCTCTGGTCGATGAGATTTTGCGCGAGCAGGGGTGTTTCCTCTTGAAGCAGGGGTTCCCCTCCCGTGATGAGGATGAGCGGACAATCGTATTTGTTCACGGAGTCGATGATTTTATTGACCGTCATCCTCGTGCCTCGTTTGTATGCGTACTTCGTGTCACAGTATTTGCATCGGAGGTTACAGCCTGTGAGGCGGATGAACACACATGGAAATCCCCAGTACGAAGACTCTCCCTGTATAGAATAAAATATCTCGTTCACTTTGAGCACTTTATTTCTCCGAATAGGATACGGCGTAGTTGTCGGATTCCCAGATGGTCACGTGAGACATTCGCGCGTGATCGGGGAGTTTTTTCTTCAGTTCCTGGAAGATGAATCGGGAAAGATTTTCAGCGGTAGGATTTTCTTTATCGAATGGGGGGATTTCATTGATGTGTTTGTGATCGAGGCGGCAGATGACAGATTCCGTGAGCGTTTTCAGTTCCTTGAAGTCGAAGCTGATGCCGATTTCGTTGATTCGGTTTGTCGTGACTTGCACGCGCACTTTCCACGTGTGGCCGTGGAGTGCTCTGCACGGACCGTCGTAACCGTGGAGTTGATGGGATGCAGCGAAATGTGTTTCGATGAAGATCTTATACAAAAATCCATGCTCCTCAGATCAAAATAAAATAGCCGTTTTTTATCATAGGACAATCCTTTTCTTGTGCGATGATGTCCTCAATGTATTGTTTACTCAAATACCATAGAGTTTTCGTTCGACTGCAATCCGCTTCAGTTCAAGGGTGAAAAGGGACTTGTCTTTCTCTTCCGATTCCAGTTCCTGTTCGTCCTTCTTGACTTTATCGGATTCTTCCTTTAAAAGTTTTTTAATGGCGTGTTTGTTCTCCGGTGTTTTCTCATCGGTTTTTTTCTTCTCAGCTTCCTCTAAGTTCTTCTGGACTTTTTGGAGTTCTTTCGTATCTTTTTCCAAACGGGCCTGGAAGGCTTTGACTTCTTCTTCGGAGTAGGCCATTTCTTCCTTAATCCATTTTTCTAAATCCTCACCCATGCTGAGAAGCTGGATCTTCATGGGTGCGATCTGTTCCCGGTACCGGGCTGCAGAGGCTTCCATCTTTTTACGTTTCTGTTTATTCCTCGACGTTTGAAGCTGTTCAGTCCACCGGGTTATTGCCAAGAACTTCTTTTCGATATCTTTTCTGAGGATGTTTTTCCGGATGATGTCGGTTTTTAGTTTTCGCTCTACACCTGCGTGTGCTTCCATGGAGATCTCCTCATGATGATTCACAAATAGGATTCAAATCGAATTGTTTCATTATAAAAAGAATTTAGGGGTTTGTCAAGGAGTTTGTTCGGGAGCTTGAATCCCATCTGTTTGATGGTACTATTTAAAGAAGGACTGTGATTCGCGTGCCTTTGTTTTTTTCACTCTCCACTTGGATTTTTCCGTTGTGATCTTCGACGATTTTCTGCACGATGGTGAGACCCAAACCCGTGCCTTTTTTCTTGGTCGTGTAATAAGGATTGAATAATTTTTGAAGTGTTTCTTCATCCATTCCCTCGCCCTGATCCTGAACCTCCAACTCCACGCGGTATTCGGAGGAATTCGTTTTCCGCGTGGTGATGGTAATCGTCCCCCTGTCGTGGGAGGCTTCGACGCCGTTTTTAATGAGATTGTTGAGAAGTCGCTTCATCTGTTCTCGATCAGCATCGACGAGCGGAAGTTCGGGAGACAACATCGTTCGAATCTCGGTCCGGCCCGCCAGAGGCTCTCTGAAGCGCACGACGGAGCGTACGATTTCGTTCAGGTCGACGGGGGATTTTTCCGGTTTCGGCATTCGCGCAAAATCGGAGAATTCGGCGGCCATATTTTCCAGAGCTCGAAATTCTTCTTCGACGGACATCAGGCTCTCGGATATATTGGATGGCAAATCCTTTTCTTCGAAGTACCCTCGGAACCTTCTGAGGGAGATTGAAATAGGAGTCAAGCTGTTTTTTATTTCGTGCGAGATCTGCCGGGCGACTTCCTGCCAGGCGGCCAATCTTTCGGCCCGGACGAGTTTCTGACGGCTTTCGTTTAAATCCTGAATCATCGTGTTGAATGAGTGGATGAGGAAGCCGAATTCATCCTTGGCTTTGGCATTGACTTTTTGGGTTAAATCGCCCGCAGCGACACGCTTCATCCCTTCGACGAGATCTTGAACGGGTCCGCTGATTCCGCGGGACAGTCTCCTCGCCACGAAGACGGATAAGAGGGAAAGACCAATGATGAGAAGCACGGCCAATCCCCAGATGAGGTTTTTCTGGATGATGGATTCCTTGAGAAGAGAGAGTGTGTTGTAGATACCCAAAGCCCGGGTAATTTCGTCTTTCGCATTCAATATGTGGTTTTCCACCCTGTAGCAGGCGACGATCACAGAGGAATCCGGGAGGACGCGATACACAGAAATAGTCTCCCCGTCATCCGTTGGGATGAGACTGCTCGTCGGACTTGTCGATAGTGCGTCTTTCAGGAATTCCGGACGCGGGCTCCAGTCGTTCGGAAGCAGACTGGAAGGGAGCCGTAGAGAATGGACAGAGATTACACTGCCCTCCGACAACCGATAGTGTCCGATGAATGGTAAGCCCTCTTTTTCTTGAAGTGTGGGCGTCCATTCTGCCGGGTCTTCGTATTCCTGCAGGAATGAGATTCCGCGTTTTTCAATCTGAGTCCGAATCGTTTCGAGCGAAGTCTGGAGCGCGTCTCCGATTCCTGGGAGCAGAAGGACGTTGGCGCTCCGCGTGAGGAGGTTGGCGACGAAAAACGTCAGGGGAACTGTCGGAACGAATACGAACAGGAGGAAGAGGATCGTCAGTTTGACTTGAAACCGTGAGCGGCGGCGGTTTTTCGTCCACAGGATGAGTGTGTAGAGTCCCACAAGAAGGATGGCGATACAGACCCAAATAATGAATACCGTCATCTTAGCCTCCGATCTTCTTTCTCATAACGAGATAGTTGAAAAGAGCAGTGTCGAAGGGCTGAGAGGTATCGGATGGAACGTAATCGATCCGGTGCTGACGGCATTCCCGCTTGTAATGGTCGAGAAAGCCGCGCATCTTCTCCTTGTATTCGGAACGGATGTGCCAGGGTTGGGCCTGCACTTTTTCGCCGGTTTCCATGTCGATGAAAATCGTATCCTTTTTAAAATCGAAGTTTCGTTCCATGGGGTCCAGAATATGGAAGACGATGACTTCGTGTTTCCTGTGACGAAAGTGTTTTAGAGCCGTGAGAACGTCTTCCGGCTTGTCTAAAAGGTCGGAGAGGACGATGATGAGTCCCCTTCGTTTGATCCGTTCGGCCAAGTCGTGGAATGTGTCCGAAAGGCGCGTCTCGCCGCCGCATTTCAGTCCGTCCATTTCTTTGAGGAGGACGTGGAGATAACTGAATACGGACCGAGGGGGAAAGAAGGATCGGATTTTTTTATCGAAGGTGACCAATCCCACCGCATCTCTCTGAAGGAGCATCAAGTAGGAAAGGGCCGCGGATAAGTACATGGCGTAGTTGAGTTTTGTGACCTCACCGGAAGTGTATGCCATGGAACCCGAACAGTCCAGGAGGAGATAGGCTCGGAGGTTCGTTTCTTCCTCGAACTGCTTGACGTAGTACCTGTCCGTGCGTCCCCAGACTTTCCAGTCGATGTGGCGGAGGGGATCTCCGGGCATGTACGGACGGTACTCGGAGAATTCGACGGAGAAGCCGTGGTAGGGGCTTCGGTGAAGGCCAGTGATGAATCCCTCAACGACGAGACGGGCCACGAGGTCGAGCCGTGAAAGGCGGGAGACGACTTCGGGCTGGAGGTATTTTCGGTAGTCGGTTGTTGGTATCATGTTTTTTTGATATAATCTATTTTACCATTATCCGATAAACGATGTCCTTTTATATGTCGCTTGCTGATTAGTTGAAGCTCTTCGCTACGAACATGAGGTTCTTCACCAGTGAGATCTTCTTTATCGATGAATATTTTATTTTTATTACTGTCGCAGCTTTTAATGATAATCCTGAATTTTATCTTTCCATTACGTTTATAGATTAATCCTTTGTCCTCTATTTCAACAGGTTCTGGTATTATATTTCCTGACTGATCTGTATATTTGTGCTCCCATTTTATTTTTTCTTCTGTTATTATTTTACGAAAAGCAAATTCCATTACTTTTTCTTTCCATTTATTAAATGCGTATTTAATAGTCTTATTTGAAAACCAATTTTTTCCTTCTAAGTCGGTTGTATATATAGTAGAATCCGTTATTCCTTTATCGAAAATT
>JBDRSZ010000128.1:0-17391 GCA_043824415.1 bacterium
TGTACTCTACGGCGGCACACCCCGGGACGTAGCACCTGTGCTCAATCGAGTGCAGAGGGAGGCCGAGCTGCCCATTCTGATGTCCGTCGATTTTGAGGGCGGACCCGGTCAGCAGGTAGCGGGCGCTAGCGAATTTCCGGCGAACATGGCCTTTGCCGCAGCCGGGAGCGAAGCATTGATGTACGAAGCAGCGAAAGTGATGGCAACCGAAGGCCGGGCCATGGGATTTCACCTGACCTATACTCCGGTGGTTGACGTCTCGGTACGACCCGACAATCCATCGGAGAGTGTCCGCTCTTTCGGCGGGGATCTGGAACTATTGGGAACGATGGTCCGGGCTTATGTTCGCGGTTATAAAGAACACGGTATGCTGACGACGGCCAAGCATTTTCCGGGCCGGGGCGATATCGTGCCTTTTCCCAAATATCCCGGATTCAGCTATAACAACAAATCGGCGATGGATGTTGAAGCGCAGGAGTTTGCCGCTTTTAAACTTGCCATCGATGCCGGTGTGACCTATGTCATGAGCGAACACATTGCCGTGCCGTCTGTGACGGGCGGCTCGGAACTTCCGGCCAGCGTTGAGAAGAAATTGGTTACCGGATGGCTCCGCGACAAGCTGGGCTTTAAGGGCATTCTGACGACCGACGACCTGTGGTATGACCAGGTTATCAATCGGTTCGGCCCGGTTGAAGTTACCCTGAAAGCCATCGAAGCAGGACACGATATTCTCCTCAAGCCCAAGGATCCCATTGAGACTATCAAAGGCGTGGCTTCTGCGGTGAAATCAGGCAGAATCACCGAAGCACGTATTGATCAATCCGTCCGCAAACTGCTCTACCAGAAAGCTCTTCTTAACCTGCATAAAAACCGGTTTGTGAATGAGGACCGCGTGAATGAACGCGTCGGCACCGCGGCTCATCTGGCGGTCGTCCAAAAAGTAGCCGATGAATCTCTCACCCTTTTGAAAAATGACGGTGTCTTGCCCTTTAGATCGGGGGAGTTGGGAAAAATCGTTAACATCAGCGTGCAGAAGTACGAAACCGATCCTTCGCCAGCGGCGCTTGCCATAAAATTGACAGCATCCTTTCCGGGCATCCAGAATTTCACGCTGCATCCGAATACGGATCCCGCCGTCTACGATGACATTCGAACGGCTGCTGCTAAGGCTGATCTCCTGATTCTGTCATTATTCGTTCAGCGCAGCCGAGTTGTGGATTCGGCTCCCTTCAGGGAGGGCGATCTGGTCTTGCTCAGGGAGATGATCGCCTCCCATCCCAAGGCTGTAATCGCCATGTCCTACGGGAATCCTCACCTCATCCGGAAAATCGGAAATGTACCTGTTTTTCTGGTGGGCTACGGTGAACGGGGCTGGTACGGTAATCAGGTCGTCTATTTTGACTCGTTCATCAAGCTGCTTAAAAGTGAAATAAAACCGGAGGGCAGACTGCCGGTCAAGGTGAGTGACAACTATCCCATCGGAAGTGGATTGCGTTATTAGACTGGATTAATCACCACGGATCAACACGGAACAGCACAGATAAAGAAAAAACGTTGGATGAAAATGAAGAGAATTAAAAGGAATAATCTGAAACACAATGATAAACCAATTTAAAGATGTTTTTATTTTCAGTGTCCTACTCCGTGTTCATCTGTGGTTTGTGAATTCATCAGATTCGTTCTTTGCTGGAGGATCTGTGAAATGAAAAAGCTGTCTGTCGGAGTCTTGACTTGTTTGATGTCGTACCTTGTGTGCTTCTTGGCATGTTCGCAGAAGCTCGATGAGGGTGACGGGAAACATCGGGCATCGAAACCGCTTCCTTTTTCCCAGGTGCGGCTTGAAGGTGAGCTAAGGGCCCGTTACATGGCTGCTACCTGTAATCTGCTCACTCACACGGATCGGTACTCTCTGGATAGTTTTGCAGCGAGCGCTGCTGGACGGCCTGGCGCGTTGTGGTGGGATTGGCCTGGGGATCAGATCGGTCGATGGCTTTCCGTACTTCATGTTGCGGAGGGGTACGGCTGGACTCCCGCAGTATGGCATCGTCGTGCGGTGGCCGATGTCATTTTACCCCTTCAAGCAAAAGATGGCCGTTTCGGTCCGCCGGAAGCCGAAGCTTCCAAGGATGTTCGACTTCTTTCAGGAAACGCTTTCGCCCTGCGCGGCCTGATGGACGCTTATGCGGACACTCGAGACATCCGTTTTCTGGACGCTGCACGGAAGCTGGCTCGCTACTTCGAGACCATCGCTCCGGCATGGGAGACGCGCAGGGAGGGAAAGCTCCATGAATTCTTCGGTCATTGTATCGACGGTCTCGTCGCGCTGTATGAGCTAGGAGGCGACCGATGGGCTCTCGATTTTGCAGAACGGATCGCACCCAATGCCGGACGGACTTCTCATGTGCATCATTCCCTCTCGCTCTTCCGAGGTCTGGTCGAATTGGCCCGGGTCACGGGAAAATGCGAATACATCGAAAAGGTCGAGGATTATCTGGCCTGGTGTAGTGAGAATCGGACCGCGACCGGCGGATTGCCCGAGGCAATGCCAGAATCGTACGAGGACGAGGGCTGCGGACTGGCCGACTGGATCGTGATCAATTTGATGATGTTTGAAGCCATTGGCGAAGAGCGCTATATGGATGATGCAGAGCACACGCTGGTGAATCATTTTTTCATGAATCAATTTCATACGGGCGGATTCGGACATCTTTTATTCTCCCAAGAGATTGTGGGCGGCAAGGGATGGCAGGGATGGGATGAACAGTACGGCAGCGAAAATCCTGGATGCTGCTCGCTCTGGGGACAATGGGCTCTCGGTCAGTCGGGTCAGTATATCATGACCCAATCGAACGATACCGTTTTTGTCAACCTTTATCCCTCGGCGACGATCATGCTTCCTGACGGGGATGTTTGTCTGAAAATGACGAGTGATTTTCCGCGCATGAATAAAATACGAATCAGTGTTATTTGTCAGAAACCGGAATCGTTCACATTAGCGCTGCGGGTTCCACCGTGGGCGGAAGATATGCAAGTACAGATAGACGGTTCCGTTGTCGAAAAACAGGGGTCAGGCCGCAGAATGTGTCTTACACACAAATGGAAAAATACGGTGATGATCGACATCGCGTTCGTGACCGGGCTGCAAGCAGTTCCCTGGCCCGCCGACAAACCGCGAGGCGTCGCCCTGTTCGACGGACCGCTCTGCCTGGGACTATCCAGTGAAACTGCCGACGTGGACTTACCTTGGTCGTTGCTTGTAGATGCTTCAGGCCGTCCGCGTCTGGACGATAAAGGCCGGCCTCAAGTAGTGGAACCGTCCGGCAGAATTGTTAACGCCTTAAAACCGGTCTCCGCCTTCTGGCTCCTCAACGAAGTTGAAGATCCAGTCCGAAGGCGTATCCTGTTTTAAAAAAAAGTCCGCGATGTGATGAGGGCTGTTCGTAAAAAGTCAGCAAGAAGATAAATTTAGCAAATGATTTACCACAAAAAATACACGGAATTACACAGATAAAAATAATATGACAAAAACAGAAAAAATCAGTTCGTAATATTTCCTCTGTGGTTTTTGTTTTGCTCTGTGTCACTCTGTGGTTTACAAACAAGCGAGATAGTGCATCATATAGAAATTCAAACCTTATGGAGGAAATATGAAAAGCATCAATCGTCGTGAATTCATTTCGAAATGCGCGGCTTGTACGACGGGTTTAGCTGCAGGATCGCTGGCCTCTTTTGGGTGCGCCAAACAGATCAAGGACGAGGACAAGCTTCGGATCCGAATCATCTATTCTCTGCATGCGGTCAAACAACCCGGCCCAGACTGGCCCAACGTCGGTTTCGATTTCGGTCCTGTCATGGAAAGGATCGATACTGAATTGTCGAAAAAATGTCCGGAATTCATGTTTGAATCCAGCATGGCCAAAGGGCCCGAAGAAGCTGAAAAGATTCTGGCACAGGATCAATTGGCCGGTATCGACGGGTATCTGGTTTATCAATTGAACTGCTGGAACCAGGTGGTTCAGCCTGTGGCGGCGTCCGGGAAACCCGTGCTCTATGCCGATTTTCAATACGCCGGCAGCGGCGGATTCCTGGTGTATACTGCAGACTTTTTACGAAAGCAGACGCCCAACCTTGGCTTTGTGGCTTCATCCAATATGGAAGATTTGGTGGATGCGGTCAAGTGTTTCGGGATCATGTATAAGGGCGGACAGGCGGCGGATTTTGCGGCAGCGACGAAGAAAGTCCGTATGAAGCGGACACGCAAGCCCGGCGACCTTAGCTGTGTAGCGGACGATTTGAAAACAGTATCAACAGAAAATTGTCTTGCACGAATGAAAGCATCCAGAATCCTGGCGATACGCGACCAGAATTCAGGGCCAGCGGATCCGATCATGGGCATTCCTATGGAGAAGGTCTCATTCGCAGAGATCAATGAAGCGTGGAAGTCCGCCGACCGGGATGAGTCCCGTTCCATTGCCGATCGGTGGCAAAAATCCGCAACAGCAGTTATCGATGTATCGTTCGAGGAACTCGAAAATTCGGCGGCCATGTACTTGGGAATGAAGGATGTGCTGAAGAAACATTCGGCCAATGCCATCACCATCAACTGTCTCGGAGGCTTCTACGGAGGACACATCCATGCCTATCCCTGCCTGGGCTTTTACGAATTGTACAACGATGGATTGATCGGTGCATGTGAATGCGATGTGCGTTCGACAGCGACGATGACTGCGATCAATGCACTCACACAAGGACGGCCCGGTTATATCTCCGACCCGGTCATTGACACGGCTAAGCGGCAGATCATCTACGCCCACTGCGTTGCTTCGAACAGGGTGTTCGGACCGGAGGGGCCTGCCAATCCGTTTACCATCATGACACACTCCGAGGACAGGCAGGGAGCGTCAGTCAGATCGATCATGCCGACAGGATACATGACGACGACGCTCGAAATCAAACCGGACAGACAGCAGATTAGTTTCCATCAGGGAAAAGCTGTGGACAACGATCCAGACGACCGGGCCTGCCGCACGAAACTCTGCGTCGAACCTGTGGGAGATCTGGAAAAGTTGTTTACGTTGTGGGATGAGTGGGGATGGCACAGAGTGACGTTTTACGGTGATTTGAAAGAGCCTGTCTATGCGTTGGCCGATGCGATGGGCTGGACGGTTGTCGAGGAAGCCTAAATTATCTTATCATACGACGGTGAGGATTCAAGCCTCGCTTATCTGTCTTATTCTGATACTCATGTGGTTCATCTGCGCATGTTCGTTTCAGCACAAAAAGACGATGGCAAGAAGAGTTCCTGTTATCTATTGCACGGATCTCTTTCATCCCCACGACGATCCGGATGATCATTTCGACCTCGCTTCCCTCTTTTCCTTAGATGAGCTGGACATCCGAGGGATTGTTCTGGATCAGGGCAACAAACAGAAAAAATCGCCTGGACGCATTCCTGTGGAACAGATGAATGTCCTCACGGGCAGGCATGTGCCTTGGGCTGTCGGACTAGCCGAACCGCTGAAACATCCGAACGATACTGCTTTCAACCAGGCGGTAGAATATCAATCGGGTATCGATTTACTCCTCAAAACGCTGGAGGATTCACAAGATCCAGTGACCATCATTACGGTGGGAAGTCTCCGCGATGTCGCTGCAGCTTTTAACCGAGAACCGGAGATGTTCAGGCAACGCGTCTCCAGGCTGATGATCTTTATCGGGGAGGCGAGCGCCGGGACGTTGGAATGGAATGTCGGACTTGATCCCAACGGTTTCATCCGAATGATGAATTCCGGCCTGCCTGTCTGGTGGGTGCCGTGCTTTGACGGCGGCAATTTTAAGAACAGGGGAAATGCATCTTTCTGGAGAGCCGAACATGCTGATCTTTTAAAGTATGCTTCGGATCGGGTGATGAATTATTTCATCTATGCGTTGCAGAAAAAAAATTCACCCAATCATTTGGAGATTCTGGATGGGGACGTCGATGAGTCGGACAGAAAACGGGTGCTCTCAGAGAAGCGGAATCTCTGGTGCGCAGCTGTTTTCACGGAAGCACCAGGCCGGAAGATCATTGAAAGAGAAGGGGAATGGGTTTCGGTGCCCTCGGCTCATCTGAAAAAAGGGGATCGAGACTGCGAGGTCTTCCGCTTTGTACCAGTGTCCTTGTTTGTGAACGATGAGGCCCAGGTTGTCTATGAAGAATCCTCCCGATCCCATCGGATCATGAGATTCCAGATCGTGAACACAGATTCGTACCCGGAAATAATGACCTCAGTGACGAGCCGTTTAATCGGAGATATTGAGAACAAAAATCAGTAGGAATCCGAGGAGCAGGAGGCCCATCACCCCGAAATGCCCTGGATTCCCGCCTACAACTGCGGGAATGAACTTCATAAATTATCTTAAAAAATTGCAGTGCTCTGAAAAGCAAGGTGATTCGGATTTATTTTGGAGGCAGCCGGACATGCGAAGAAAAATAAGCAACGTATGGAGCATCCTTTCGGTTACTATGGTTATTATCTTTATCTGCTGTCTCGGAGGATGTCAGACGGGGAAGAAAGGCCCGAAGGATAGGATGACGATCATTAAGGTCGATTCCGTGTATCGCGTGGATCTCAACAGGGAGGCGTGCGCGCAATTTTCGCTGCCAGAGTTGAATGGTTGCGGTTTTCCGAGAATAGAAATCGATGCGATGGAAGACGGATGGCAGCGGGTTCGCTTGCAATGGGAAGTTCCACATGAGATTGCACAGGACGAACTTTCGGTTCGATTCGATCTTGCCTTCGAACCTGATTTCTGGTGGGCGCCTCATCTGGCTCCCTACGAAGGATATGTCATAGGACAGCACGTATTCCGCGCTCCCGCCATGGTTGTCCAACGCGGTTCATTGACTTTTATTGTGGCACCGGATCTGGATGCGGTTGGTAGGCGATTGGAGAATCCCTGGTTTATGGATGTGGATGCCGTTCAGAACAAATTATGGCTGGGTATGGTCAAGAATGACATCCCTGAACATGTTCTCTTTAAAAAGATGCCGGGGATGACGTTTCATCCGGGAAAAGTGGCACTCAGTTTTTTCGTTTCTGCTTACCACGACCGCGGTGAAGTGAGAAATCCTTGGTCCAAAGTGGCCGCGTTACATTGGAAGCGCTGGGGAAAACCACTCTACGAAAAAGGAGAACCTATTCCGGCATCGCTTCAGAATTACGTAAAGCATACCTATGACTGGGCGTTCGAAGGTTGGGGCGATTTTGTTTGGCAGGAATTCGATCTCAACGGCGTGCGAGTCGGTGCTCCGCAGTTTATCGTCAACATCTCCCAGTCGCCCAATTATACCGACCCGTGGTATCAGCGGGAGTTTCTTTCCATCTGGAACCAGGCCTGGTTTTCCTCTCTGCGAAGCGCTTCGGGGCTGTATCGGTACGCACGAATCGCTGGAGATGAGGAGCTCCTCCGCAAGGCGCGTCTTACGAAGGAGCTGGCCTTGGCCGCGCCAATGACCAACGGCATCTTTCCTGCCGTGATAGGTACAGAAAATATGGAGGTGGCGATTGACGGTAAAGCATACACACGACCGAAAGGTTGGGAAAATGCCACATGGGGAAACTCCAACCGGAGTCCGCACGATCACGGGATTACCTCAGATTGGTATCATGTTCTGGATGCGAGCTGGACTGCTCTCCTCATGCTGCGCTGGTACGAGGAGTTGGAACAGGATGAACGCCTGCTAGAGTACGCTCGTAAATACGGCGAACGTCTTCTCATGATTCAGGATGTGCAGGGCTTTTTCCCGGGCTGGCTGCATCCGGAGACCCAGAAGTCCGGCCCGGTGATGAACCAGACGCCGGAGACCAGCATGAGCGTGACGTTTCTTCTAAAGCTGGCGGATATGACCGGAGAAGGAAAATATCGGGATGCCGCAATCCGTGCCATGGATGCGGTTTTGGAGGAGATCATCCCCCAGGGTCGCTGGGAGGATTTCGAAACCTATTGGTCGTGCTGCCGGTGGGGACGGGATAAATATCTGGGCAAGAAGATCGAGCGCAACGCCATGCACAAGCAGAACAGTTTCTCCATGTTCTGGACGGCGGAGGCGCTCCTGGCCGCTTATCGCGCCAATAGTGATACGCTTTATCTCGACTGGGGCCGGCGCACGTTGGACGAACTCTCCATGTGCCAGCAGGTCTGGCAGCCGCCGTTCATCTACGTTCCGGCTCTGGGCGGATTCGGTGTGATGAACTGTGACGGGGAGTGGAACGATTCGCGCGAGACACTGTTCGCCGAGCTTTTCCTGGAGTATTACCGGGAGACGGGCGATCCGAATTATTTTGAACGGGGAATCAGTGCGCTGAAATCGGGGTTCATCATGATGTATTGCCCGGAGAATCCCATCGTCAAGCAGATGTGGGAAAAAGTCTATCCCTGGTTCGGACCCGCGGACTACGGTTTTACGATGGAGAATTATGCCCACGGCGGACTCACGAGTCCCGAAGGCGAGGGCATGGGTGTTTTCACGATTTACGATTGGGGCAACGGCGCCGCCGCAGAAGCTGCGATGCGCATCTTAGATCACTACGGTCATGTGTTTATCGATCGTATGCGAAACCAGGCGTTTGGAATTGATAAAGTACAGGTTCGTCGATCAGGTAAAAACTGGGAACTCATCAACGAGACAGGTGAGAAACGTGAGCTGCGAATAGTGTTCGAAGACGGGACTTCGAGGATGGTGGTTATTGAAGACAGGGTTCAGATTCAAAGCGAATAGAACGGTGTTTTGTCATTCCCGCATTCTTTTAGCGGGAATCCAAGGCTTTTGGGGAGGGGGCCACACCCCCTGGATTCCCGATAGGATCATTCGGGAATGACACCCCTCCTATCAAAAGGCCTATTCTTTTATGATATTCTTAATTGGACAATGTCAAATGGAGGCACATTCGATTTATGAAAGTACGAATATCTTTTTCCAGACCGATTATTAAATACGCCTTTTGGATTTTGGCCGTTACATTACTCATCCATCATGCTGAAACACACGCGCAGCAGGGCGCAGTCAGACCCACATCAATTGACTTGCGCCCAAACTTTGAGAAGTTCGGTCTCACACCCCGGGTGCAGGGTAAGCGTGGAACCTGCTCAGTATTCGCTATCACTCAGGCTATCGAGTTCGCTTTGGCAAAGCAGGGGGGAAGGATCGACCGACTCAGCCTGGAGTTTCTCAACTGGGCTTCCAACGAGGCCGCCGGTGACACGCTGGACGGAAGTTTTTTCTCCGATCTCTGGACAGGATTTACGAAACACGGCATTTGCGTCGAGAAGGAAATGCCGTACCGATCCAAATTTGATGCCAGGATTCAGCCGAGCGCTACTGCCCTTGAGGATGCGAAAACACGCCTGGAGGCAGGGCTTCGGCTCCACTGGATCAAGGAATGGGACCCGAACCGGGGACTCACCGATATCGAGCTCCAAGCGGTGCTGCAAACACTTTCCGAAGGTTGGCCGGTCAGCGGCGGATTCCTCTGGCCGAAAAAGGCGGTCTGGACCGATGGTATCCTTGAAATGTGCCCTCGGGACCATGTTTTCGACGGCCACAGCCTCCTCATTGTCGGGTATCGGGACGATCCGAATAAACCAGGAGGGGGCGTTCTCCTCATCCGAAATTCGGGCGGGACGAGTCGTGATGGGTATCTGACGTACGAGTATGCGAAGGCCTACATGAACGACGCTGTGTGGATCGATTTTGAGAATCCCTCTATGGAGGACTGAAATGAATGTGAAGTATGCTGTCGTCTTTCTCATGGGTTGCCAGTTTTTTCTGAACGGCTGTTCATCGAGACAATCATCGGAGGATAACCGGATCGTTAAACTGCATAAAGACGCCCTCGTCTGGGATTGTCACAACGATCTGGTCTTGCGGGTCCTTTATGAAAAGCTCGACATCGGCCAACACCTGCCTTACGGGCATGTCGATATCCCCCGCCTCAGGGAAGGAAATGTCGATGTACAGACAGTCGCTCTTTATGTCCATAATTTCCTGTATCCGGACAAGTGTGCCGTCCAGACGCGGAGACTCATTAAAGCCATGCTTGAGGCGATTGAGAAGCACTCTGATCAGGTCGTGTTGGCCCGAACCGGCGCCGATATCGAACGGATCGTAGCGGAGGGCAAGATCGCTATGCCATTGGCTATCGAAGGCGGCCACGCTATTGAGAACAGCTTGGAGAACCTGCGAGAATTCTACAACTCAGGCGTTTCTTCCATGACCCTGACCCACAACGTGACCCACGGCTGGGCGGATTCCGGAGCGGATGAGCCCAGATGGGGCGGACTCAATGAACTGGGCAGGCAAGTCGTCCGGGAAATGAACCGGCTGGGCATGGTGATCGACATCTCTCATGTTTCTGATGAGACCTTTTTTGACGTTTTAGAGACGACCGAAGACCCGGTCATTGCCTCACACTCCGGCTGCAGGGCCATCAATCCGCATCGCCGTAACATGAGTGATGAGATGCTGCGCGCTCTTGGAAAGAACGACGGTGTCATCGGAATTGTTTTTGTTCTTAATTATCTGACGCCGAAATATCTTGAGACGATGAATGAGTTACAAGCCATCGGACGACCCTGGTTCAGGCGGCTGCCCGAAATCGAGGATCTCGATCTCCGGATCGCAGTCGAGCACCTCAGGGCCGGTCAGGACTGGCCCTTGGAGAACCTGCCCACCATCGAGGATTTGCTCGACCATATCGATCACGCGGTTAAAATAGCCGGAGTGGATCATGTGGGACTGGGAGCGGATATGTATCCCCGCAATCCTTCTCCTGTCGGCATCCGTGGAGTCGAGGATTACCCCAACATCACCCGAGGTCTTAAAAAAAGGGGCTACAGTGACGAGGATGTCAAGAAGATCATGGGTGGAAACTTCCTGCGTGTTTGGAAGCGGGTCACAGACCAAAATTGAATGAACCGATTATATTGATTCAAGCAATGGTATCGAATTAAAATTTGATTGCTTTGCTTTCGAATGATGGGAGGGATAATGATAGGCTGTATCCGCATTTTAAGGATGTGGCCGATTCTACTGTTATCGGCAGCTTTTAATTTCATCTCTGAAGGGTATGCACAGAATTTGGCCTTGGGGGCGAAAGCGACGGCTTCGGAGTCTTACCAGGATCTTACTTCTTCAAATGCAATAGACGGTGACGCGAATACACGCTGGTCTGCGATTCCAGGACACGAAAAAGAGGTCTGGTTCCAGATCGAGTGGCAGCAACCGGTGCGGATCGTCGAAGTCGTCATCCATCAGTATGCACCCTATGTCAGAGAACTGGATATTCAAGTATGGAATGCAAAAGGTCAGAACTGGGAGACATTGCGCCATTGTGGCCAGCCCGATGAACGTCTTCCGAGAGTCATCTCGAACCGATTCAAGATGGTGGAGACGAGTCGCCTCAGGTTCGCTTATATCGTCGGAGGACCGAGTTTCAATGAAGTCGACGTATACGAAAAATCCGTCACTGACGACCGTTTATCAGTCCAATTGGCCTCCGACCTGAGGGGCAATTTTATCGGCATGGTGACTGATCCGTGGGGCGCCAAACCAATCGGCGGCGTTAAAGTCAGTATTTCAGGCCGGGCTGCCAAGGGGAAGTGGCAGAACTCCGCCATCAGCAACGAGAAGGGCTTGTTCACGCTTCCCATGCCCTTGGGACTGGAGGGAATCCTCAAGGTTCGAGCGAGACCTCCCGGGATGAAGAGTGACCGGCCTGTGACTCACGAAAAATGGGAGGCCAACCAATTTCAATATGGACTCACACCCCGGGGAGAGGACTCCAATCAGCACAGCTTGAATGGCGTCTGGAAATTCTCGCCGGATCTGCCCGAAGATTTTTTCAAGTCGGACTTCGACGATACTGCATGGCCTGACATCCAGGTTCCTGCGCACTGGGTCATGGAAGGATTCAAAACTGAGAATGGGAAGGGTGGGTATCGCAGGCGGTTCACTCCGCCGACGGGCGTCGGACGTGTTAAACTTCGATTTGATGGCGTCTACAGCGGAGCGCGGGTCTGGATCAACGGACACCAAGTCGCTTACCATGAGGGCGGATTCACGCCTTTTGAAGTCGATATCACCGATGCGCTCAAATCGGGTGGGAACCTCCTCGCGCTAAAGGTTACGGAAGACACGGTCACAAGTTTGGAGTTGGACAAGGGGAGTCACTACGCCAATTTCCCGCTTGCGGGTATTATTCGCGCCGTCTCAATCTTTCGCGTGCCTTCAATTCACATCAGTGAGGTCAGCCTGACTGTCGATTTCGATGCGGAATACCGTGACGCGATACTTCAAGTGAATACCACTGTGGTCAATTATTCTAAAGACGCGCTCAAAGACGGAAGCCTCTCCTATCGGCTTATTGGTTCTGAGGGCGATCCCGTTCACTCTGATTTTCCTGCAAGTCCAGTTGTTGTAAATGCCGGCGAACGCTTGGAGAAAGCAACCGACCTTTCCGTAAAAGCTCCGGTCAAGTGGGATGCCGAGCATCCTGTCCTCTATACATTGATTCTCGATCTATGGCAGGGGGAAAAGAAGATGCAGAGCGTGGCGCAGCGGTTTGGTTTTCGTCAGGTGGAAGTGAGAGGAACCGAAATCTGGGTCAACGGACGCGCGGTGAAACTCAAGGGAACGTGCCATCATGACAGCCATCCTTTGATGGGACGCGCGGTCACGCAGGAATTGACCCGCAAAGATTTGGAAATGATCAAAGGAGCCAACCTGAATGCTCTGAGGACATCGCACTATCCGCCCATTCCCGAATTGCCGGAGGTCGCGGATGAACTGGGTATTTATATTGAGGATGAGGCCCCCTTCTGCTGGGCGCACAGGAACGATAACTTAAATCTAACGCCGCGCATCATTCAGCTAACCGCGGAACTAATTGCCCGGGACCGTAACCATCCGAGCGTGATTCTCTGGTCGCTGTGCAATGAAAGCGAACTCGGTGAAGGATTCCGCCTCAGCCAAGCATGGACGCGCGCTGAAGATCCGTCACGTCCCACAACCACCGGCGGATTGGTGAAAGAAATTTCGACAATGCACAATCCGATTGCCATCTCTCGCATGGATGAATACGAAATACTCGATCAGCCGCTGTTGTTCGATGAGAGTTTCTGCATCTTCCAGGGCATCTTTCACGATGTAGGATAGATGTGGATCGATCCGGGGATTCGAGACTACTACGCGGAGCCGCTGCCTGCGATTTATGACTGCTTCATGCGGAGCAAAGTGACTCAGGGATCGATGATCTGGTGCTGGGCGGATGACATCTTCTGCGTTCCTGGGCGGGGATTGGAATACGGCAGGGGCACGACCAAAGTGCACTTCATAGAACCTCAATACCGCCTACGCGGACGCGGATTGGTGGGCGACTCTCCGTGGGGCGTGGTGGACGGCTGGCGCCGAGAGAAACCCGAGTACTGGATCGTCAAGAAACTTCACTCGCCTATCAGGATTCAGGAAAAAACATTAGCGTGGCCGACGGAGGATGATGCGATATGCATCCCTGTGGAAAACCAATATTATTTTACCAATCTCAAGGAATTGAAGATTCTGTGGACTCTAAACGGTGAAAGCGGAACCGTTTCTTCAGATATCCCGCCGCGCTCGATAGGCGAATTACTGATTCGGATCAATAGCAACCCGCAGCACGGCACAATACTGAAACTGGAGTTTTTTGATGTCTATAACCGTCTGATTGACGCTTTTCAACTGCCAATCGGAGAGAAACCAGACAAATTTCCGGGCTTTTCAGAAGAAACGACCCCGCTCCGAATTCGCCATGAAGACGTCCTGGCTGGACGGAGCACTGTGGTGGAGGGCAAGGACTTTGAGCTGGGATTCGATCATGGCGGGGGGTACGTCGATTTCGGCGGGGGATTTCTGCGCCGTTCCGTCGCATTCGGGGAATCGTTTCTCATGGATTTGCCCACGATCCATCTGCTGCCCGCAGACGCACCCGAATCACCCATACCGAATCGTCTCGACTGGAAAAAGGAACATCTAAACATCCGGCACCGTGGGCAGCGACGTGGAAGTGCTGCTCGAAGGCAGCTATCCCGATTTAAAGGGGAGCTACCGCCTCCTCATCAAGCCTACTCGAGAGATCATCGTGGACGCTTCATTTGTCTACAGCGGCCCGAGCATGACTGTCCGGGAAGTCGGCCTGAGATTGTTTGTACCGAGGGACTGCGACCGACTGCTGTGGGATCGAAATGCAGAGTGGAACGTCTATCCGGACGATCATATCGGACGGCCCAGGGGAAGCGCTCCCGCGTTTGCCGCGCACGGCGAACAACTGCCGCCCACGTGGCCCTGGTCACAGGACAACACACCTCTGGGCAGCAATGATTTCCGCAGTACGAAACGGCACATCAACACTGCTGGTATTCGCTATCCGGAAGGACCGGGCATGATCGTTCTTTCAGATGGGACTCAGCATGTCCGTGCTCTGGTCGAAGGGGAGCGAATCACACTTCATGTCAACGATTGGTACGGGGGGACGAACGTGGGATTGTGGGAGTGGATTACGAACTACGGGAAGGGGAAAACGATTGCATCGGGTGAGGTGATTCAGACGCATGTACACCTCCGTTTTGTGGATGCGGAGACGTTAGACGCCCTTTTCTAACTTTCTCGGCGCATCCGAAATAACCCGATCTGCGGTACGAAGTGTCAAAAAGAATATGAACAGTATTGAAAGATATGTGAATTGTATTGAAGGAAAGAGAATTGATTGTCTTCCTCGGATTCCCATTGTCATGCAATTCGCAGCGGAATATATCGGATCGAACTATGCTTCGTTTGCCTCAAATCACCAAATTCTCGTTCGAGCGAACAGTCGATGCACGGATGATTTTTCATTCGATCAGCTGAGCGCGATTTCGGATCCCTACCGAGAGACGCAAGGGTTTGGCGCAGAAATCGAATATCCTTTAAATCATGTGCCGAGGTGTAAGAATCCTCCACTGGAAAATTCCTTTGACTTGTCTTTATTGAAGAAACCGAATCCGTTCGAATCCGAAAGGATGGCAGATCGTATTCATGCGATTCAGCTGTTTTATGAGAAATTTAAAAATCGGTATTCGATCATGGGCTGGGTTGAAGGCCCCGCGGCAGAGGCAGCGACGTTACGGTCTGTCAATAATTTCTTTGTGGATTTGCTCCTCAATCCTTCGTTTTCAAATGAATTGATGGATATTTGCACGGATGTTTCGATTGATTTTACTAAAGCTCAGATTGACAACGGAGCGGATACGATAGGCATTGGCGATGCTGTTGCCAGTCAGGTTTCTCCACATGTCTATGAAAAAATGATTCAACCCCGGGAAAAAAGAATTGTTGAAGCCATTCATCGTATGGGTGCTTTTGTGCGCTTGCATATTTGCGGAAATATCAGTCATCTTCTGAACGGCATCGCAGATTTGGGTGTCGATATTCTGGATGTCGATCATATGGTCTCCATGAAAGAAGCGAGAAAAGTCATGGGTGATCGAACAGTTTTATCCGGAAACATCGATCCGGTTCATGGCATTCTGAGAGGGACTCCTGTGAAAATTAAAGAATACATCCTGAAAACATATGAGGAGGTCGGGAATCCTTTCATGGTCAATGCGGGATGTGAAATTCCATCTGGGACGCCGAATGAAAATTTACGCGCACTTTGCGAACCCATTGCATTTTGATTGATTAATACATAAACCACAGAGCAACACGGAGTAAAACACAGAAATTAGAAAACAAGTAAAATTGGTTTATGATTGTGTTTCGGATGATTCCTTTTCATTCTTTTCAATTTCATCTAATGTTTTTTCTTTGTCTCTGCTGTTCCGTGATGATCTGTGGTGAATCATTCTGGTTCGATACGGATGATTTCATTCGAATCTGCATTTAGGAGAGCGACATCGTGGAACGCAATATGACACAAAAACGTATGAGCCGGCGCAGGTTTCTTTCGGCAGCGGGTTCGGCTGCTATGATCGGTATCGTCCCGATGCACGGAATCGGAAGAACGAGGCGACTTCCTCCCAGCGATAAGCTCAATATCGCTGGGATCGGCATCGGAGGCATGGGCGGCGCCAACCTTCGCAATCTCGAAGACGAAAACATCGTCGCTTTATGCGACGTGGATCCCGTCTACGCTTCCAAAACCATTGAGCGTTATCCGAATGCCAAACTCTACAAGGATTTTCGGATCATGCTCGAAAAACAAAAGGACATAGACGCTGTGGTCATCGGTACGCCAGACCACACGCATGCCGTCATCTCCATGGCTGCGATTCAGGCCGGTAAACATGTCTACTGCCAGAAACCCCTCACGCACGATATCTACGAAGCGCGCATGCTGGCGAAAGCGGCGAGGGCATCGAAGGTGACCACCGTCATGGGCATCCAGGGTCATTCCGGGGAGGGTATCCGCACGATTTGCGAGTGGATCTGGGACGGTGCCATTGGCATGATCAGAGAGGTTGATGCATGGTGCAGCCTGTCGTACTACCCATGGGGGCATGCCTATTGGAGTTCCAAGTGGGATGATCGGCCGAAGGACACGCCTGCCGTACCGGAGCATCTTGACTGGGATCTGTGGATTGGTCCTGCGCCTTATCGGCCGTACCATCCGGCTTACCACCCTATGGTATGGCGCTGCTGGTGGGATTTCGGCTGCGGGATGATGGGCGACCGGGGCGTCCATACATTAGACTCCGTCTTCAAGGCGCTCAAACTTGGATATGCATCGAACGTGCACGCATCGACGCTGGGAGGGAACGAGGAGACACATCCCCTTGCGGCCACGGTCACATATGGTTTCCCAGCCCGCGAGAACCTTCCGCCCTTGAAGCTGACCTGGTATGAAGGACTTGAACCTCCCTGGCCTGTCGAATTGGAGGCGGACAGACGATTCCCAGAAGAAGGAGGCGTTCTTTTTAAAGGTGAAAAGGGCACGATCATGTGCGGCGTGTACGGTGAAAGTCCGCGAATCATTCCCGAAGCCGCGATGCAGGCTTACACAAGGCCCCAGAAAACGCTGCCTCGCGTCCAGGGCACCCATGAGCAGGACTGGGCGCAGCATTGCAAGGAAGGCACCCAGCCAGGCGCCAATTTCGAATATTCGGGACCGCTCACAGAACTTGCGCTACTCGGGAACGTCGCCAAGCGTTTTTCCGGAAAGCTGCTCGAATGGGACGGACCCAACATGCGGATCAGCAACCTTGTCGAAGCGAATGATTGGGTGAAGCGGCCCTATCAGGACGGATGGGCCATTTGAATTTTAAAAAAAATGAGGGAAGGATGACGATAAAACAAAGTCACTTTGTCGGTTTAGCTGTCGCGATATGTATATTCACTGG
>JBDRSZ010000129.1:0-4380 GCA_043824415.1 bacterium
ATACTTTATGAAATCATCAGCATATTTTTCCACTGTATTAAAATATTTATTTTTTCTAATAGCCTTATACATATTAACAATCAGTTCCCACGGAACTCCCATTAGATCAGCACTACCATATACCATTATCCCAACTGGTCGTTAATCGATTAGATTAAACAGTTTATTTGCAGAAGTAAAAATCTTTTCTTCTGTTTCCCCAAATTTACCGGCAACAGCACTATCAGCAGCGAGTGCAATTGCCTCTTTATTCATTATTACTACTTCCGAAGTCACAATATACCTTTTATCAGTCCGCTTTTTCTAATACCTCGACCAACCTCCAGCGTTTACGCTTACTCAGGGGTCGAGTCTCCATAATACGAACTGTATCCCCAATCTGACAAACATTTTCTCCATCGTGGGCCATGAGTTTAGAACTCCTGGTTATATACTTACCGTAGAGAGGATGACGAACTTTCCGCTTGATCACGACGGATACTGTCTTTTCCATCCGATTGCTGACAACCTTGCCCACAAATACTTTTCTTCTAGATCTCTCGTTCATGCACGACTCCTCACACCTGAGGTATCCTCACCTGTCTTAATCCTAATTCGTATTCCCGAATGACCGTCTTCAACCGCGCTACATCCCGACGGGCAGTCCTGAGTTTTAACGGATTATCCAATTGATGAAGTGCCAACTGAAACTGTAAATTCGCCAGTTCACCCTCTGCATCCTGCAGCCGAACTTTGAGTTGATCCAAAGGCAATTGCCTGATCTCTTCCATCTTAATCATGCGTTACTATCCCTCCACAATCGTCGTTACAAACTTCGTCTTCACCGGCAGTTTATGTGCAGCAAGACGCATCGACTCTTTTGCCACTTGATGAGAGATCCCCTCGAGCTCAAACAAAACCCTTCCTGGTTTGACGACAGCAACCCAGTATTCCGGACTTCCCTTCCCCTTGCCCATCCGGGTTTCCGCGGGTTTGACAGTCACCGGTTTATCTGGGAAAATCCGAATCCACAGCTTCCCCCCCCTCTTCACATGCCTGGTAATAGCCACTCGGGCAGCTTCAATCTGCCGGCTCGTAATCCAACCCGGTTCCATCGCTTTCAATCCGTACGTTCCGAACGAAAGCTTTGAGCCTCGATAAGCCTTCCCCTTCATTCTCCCCCTCTGATGTTTTCTCCATTTGACTTTCTTCGGCATTAACATAATTGGAGCTCCAGTCCACTAAACACCGCTGACATCTCCTTTACAAATCCAGACTTTCACGCCGATCGTACCGTACGCTGTATTGGCCACGATTCTGGCATAATCGATATCTGCTCTGAGTGTATGAAGAGGGACTCTACCCTCTCTGTACTGTTCTCTCCGCGCCATCTCGGAACCGCCAAGGCGACCCGCGCAAGCAATCTTGACGCCTTCGGCACCCATCCGCATCGTTGCCGTGATGGCCCGTTTCATCGCTCTACGAAAAGAGACTTTCGATTCAATCTGCCGTGCCACATTCTCAGCCACCAAATAGGCGTCTAATTCAGGCCGTTTGATTTCGTGTATGTTCACCTGTATCTCTTGGGACGTCAACCGCTGAAGCTCTTCCTTCAGTTTATCCACTTCAGCACCCTTCTTCCCGATCACGATTCCCGGTCGGGCCGTATAAATCGTCAGCGTGATCCTTTTGGGAATCCGCCTAATCTCGATTAGTGAAATCCCTGCATTGGGCATCCGGTTGTTGACGTATTTTCTGAGCATGAGATCTTCTTCTAGTTTTTTAGAGAATGTCTTCTCATCAAACCAGAGAGATTTCCACGTCCGGTTAATGCCCAGCCTGATCCCGATTGGATGCGTCTTCTGTCCCAAAAAATCCTCCCTTATTCACGAACAGGTTCGTTGGAAACGATAACTGAGATGTGACAAGATCGCTTCCGGATGATACTTGCCCTTCCCTGGGGTCCCGGATTGTACCGGCGCAAAGTCGGCCCCTGGTCAACCCAAATTTCTTTAATGTATAAATCTTCCGGATCCAGTTTGGATGCCTCCTGCTTATTCATCGCATTGGCAACCGCCGAACGCAACACTTTTTCCACAGGCGCGGAACCCCTCTTCGGTGTGAAATGGAGACAAGTGATCGCCTCATCCACAGATTTTCCCCGAACAAGATCCACGACCTGCCGAACTTTTCTCGGAGACATACGAATATATCGAGCAAATGCTTTGGCTTCCATCGAGCAAACTCACCTTATATAGGATGAAAAGTGCACCTTCGGTGCGCTACGCAACTTTCGATACACGATCTACCTTCTTTCCACTGTGCCCCCGGAAAGTCCGAGTCGGAGAAAATTCTCCTAATTTATGACCCACCATATTCTCGGTAATGAATACCGGGATGAATTTCTTCCCGTTGTGCACGGCGATTGTATGGCTTACAAATTCTGGAGGGATAGTACTCCGACGCGCCCATGTTTTGATGACTTTCTTTGTGTTTGCCTTGTTCAGCACTTCGATTTTTGCTGACAGCTTCGGGTCGATATACGGCCCCTTTTTTACGGAACGTCCCATCCAGATTTCCTCTACTTTCTTCGCTTCACGATGAATGCGTTCGACTTCTTTCTTTTCTTTCGGGTCTTGTAACCCTTCGTCGGTTTTCCCCAGGGCGTCGTGGGATGCCTTCCTCCCGACGATTTCCCTTCACCCCCTCCCATCGGATGATCCACAGGATTCATGGCCACGCCCCTGACTTTCGGCCGTCTGCCCAGCCACCGAGATCGACCGGCCTTCCCCAAAGTAATATTCATATGCTCTAAATTTCCGACCTGCCCGATCGTCGCGCGGCAATCGAATCGAACCATCCTCACCTCACCCGATGGAAGCTTCAACTGAACGTACTTACCTTCCTTGGCCATCAACTGGGCGGATCCTCCAGCCCCGCGCACCAGCTGTCCCCCGCGTCCGGGCTTGAGCTCCACATTGTGTATCCCCGTTCCCAACGGTATTTTATTCAAAGGGAGCATGTTCCCCACACGGATCTCTGCTTCCCCGCCGGACATCACTCCGTCTCCCACTTTCAGACCGTTGGGTGCCAGGATATATCTCTTCTCTCCATCCACATAGTGGAGAAGGGCTATGAAGGCAGACCGGTTCGGATCATACTCGATAGCCGCTACTTTTGCAGGAATACCGTCCTTGTCCCGCTTATAATCGATCATTCGATAGAAACGTTTGTGTCCGCCCCCTCGTCTCCGCATCGTCACCCGTCCGTAATTATTCCTTCCCGCTTTTTTATTCAGCGGAAGAAGCAAAGACTTTTCTGGTTTTGTTTTTGTAATCTCCTCAAAAGAGGAAACTGTTTTAAACCTCTGGGACGGTGTTGTCGGTCTATAACTTTTCACCGGCATAGAACCTACTTACCCTCGAAAAAATCAATTTTAAAACCTTCTCTCAACGTCACGATAGCCTTCTTCCAATGGGGTCGTCTTCCTTCAAATCGACCCTGGCGTTTTACCTTGCCTTTCATATTGATCGTCGCGACTTTCTTAACCTTGACATTGAACCTGTTTTCGACTTCTTTCCGAATTTCAATCTTATTCGCGCTCCGGTCGACGACAAAAGCGACTTTATTCTCCGATTCCTGAAGATTCGAAATCTTCTCAGTGACGATCGGTCGGACGATAATGACTCTGTTTTGCTTCACTTTGCTAAAACCTCTTCAATCTTCGACAATGCACTTTTTTGAATTAAAAGCGTCTCAGCGTTCACGACATCATACGTAGAAAAACCAGTCGCTTCCTTAACGGACACCGAAGGAAGATTGCGGCACGACAGCCAAGTCGAGCGATTCGCTTCAGGAACGAGAATTAACGTCTTCGACCGATCCAATTGAAGCTGTCTTAGGATGTCTAACACCTGCTTTGTCTTGGGGATCTCAAACGAAAAATCTTCCACCAGCCGGATCTTCTCCTCCTTCGCCTTATTAGAGAGAGCCGATTTCCTTGCAAGTCGACCTATCTTCTTCGGAATGCTCTTCGAAAAATCCTTGGGCGAAGGGCCGAAAATGCGTCCTCCCCCTACCCAGAGAGGTGAACGAGTCGATCCGGCGCGCGCCGTGCCTCTTCCTTTCTGTCTCCACGGCTTCTTTCCGCCGCCCCGAACAGCCGCTCGATTCTTAGCGGCAGCGTTCCCCTGACGGTGATTCGTCATCTCTGTCGTCACAGCCAGCCAAATCACGTGGTTGTTGGGTTCGATTCCGAAGACTTTCTCGGGAAGCGACACTTGCTCTCCCGTCTTCGAACCATCAATCTTGTAAACATCTAATTTCACAGTCAAATCCGCCCTTCAATATCTAATGCCGAATCTCAACAATGCCGTTGCGAGCGCCCGGTACGGCACCTTC
>JBDRSZ010000130.1:0-2260 GCA_043824415.1 bacterium
CCCCCCCTGTCACAGCGCGTGAATGAAGAATTAAAGTTTACCGCTGATGCAACACCACCGAGCAGGTCACCGTACCGCTGGCCTGCGTGTATGTGTACGTCCCTCCGCCCGGACACGTCGGGGCAGCTTTCAACGTACCCGCCGTCACCATCGCAGCGATGTCCGCGGGATAAACAGCAGAACTGCTGCTGATGGCCGCATTCGCATACCCGATGGACGCGGCCGCCTCGATCGCCATCTGATTCTGCTTGCACGCGGCGACCTTGGCCGAATCGCTCAGGTCCAAAAACTTGGGCACCGCAACGGCGGCCAAAATGCCGATGATCACGATGACCACGATCAGCTCGACTAAGGTAAAACCTCTTTCAGATGAAAACTTCATGACACTTTCTCCTTTCATTGTTCTTTCGATTGACTCGAAGTCCTCGAATAACGCACAACAACCAATCCACAAAATCCTTCATTCCCCCTCCATAGAACCACCTCCTCTCGCAAATAATATTTCACTCGGTTTCCTTTATGAATTCAAATCGTTTATTGAATAGCGCCCACGAGATCCCACATCGGCAGAAAAATGCCGAATGCCATGACAACCACAGCCCCTCCTAACACGACGGTCAGTATGGGTTCGATCATCGACGTCAGCCCTTTAATGGCGTGCTCGACTTCCACATCGTAATGGCCGGCCACGCTCCCTAACATGTCGTCCAGCGAACCCGACTGCTCACCGATGGAGATCATTTGAACGACCATAGGCGGGAAAAGGCTAAACTTCTTCATCGTCCCCGAAATGCCCTGTCCCTGTTCCACGCCCAAGGCAACCTGCTTGACGATATTCTCGATGACCGTATTCCCCACAGCGGCAGCAACCGTGTCTAAAGTACGCAGAATAGGAAGTCCGCTCCGATTCAGCGTCTCGAACATCTTCGTGAAACGGGCCATCGACCCTTTGATGATCAAGGGGCCGATGAGAGGAATCTTCATCTTCAATCCGTCCCACCACAGCCGTCCCTTCGGGTTTTTGAGGGCCCATTTGAAACCTATAAAAGAGATGCTGAAGAATCCCAAAATATGCAGCACATATTTCTGAATAATATCGCTCCCTCCCAGAAGAATGCGCGTGGGTAGAGGAAGCGCCACATTCAGTCCGTTGAAGATCAACGCAAATTTGGGCACGACCATCGTCATGATGACGAGGAAAGCCGCTATCATGGCCACCACAACGAAAATCGGATACTTCATGGCCGACTTGATCTTCTTCTTCGTCTCCTCGTCGTGCTTCATCACGGACGCCATCCGATGAAGGACGTCATCCAGGGCGCCGCTCAGCTCTCCCGCGTGGACAGAATTCACGTAAAGCTTGGAAAATATCTTCGGATGTTTATCCAACGCCTGCGAAAAACTTTTCCCCGACATCACATCCACGTAAATCTTATTCAGCACTTCCCCCATCGTCTTGCTGCTCTGGGAGCTGAGCGCTTCCAGAGCGGTCAGCATGGGAACGCCCGCTTTCAACAGTGTGACGATGTCGTTCGTAAAAAGGACGATTTCCTCAGTCTTGATCTTTTTCTTAAAAAGGGAACTGTCCGAACTTTCCTTCACTTCCTTTTTCTTCTTGATGGCAATCGGGCGGTATCCTTTTCTATAAATTTCTTTGGAGACGCCCTGTTCGTTGGGAGCCTCAAAAACTTCCGCTACAATTTGACCCCCAGGAGTGACCGCTTTGTATTCGAACGATGGCATTGGAATGAAATCCCTCTGAAATCCTATTCGATGTTCGTCACACGCATCACCTCTTCAACCGTGGTGATGCCTTTCGCTACCTTGATCCATCCATCCTCCATCAGCGTCCGCATGCCCTCCGCGACAGCCGCATCCTTGATACCGTCCGCCGATGCCGATTTGATGACCAAGTTGCGGATGCGGTCCGTCATGGGCAACACCTCCATGATGGATATTCTTCCGCGATACCCCGAATTCCTGCATCGCTTGCACCCTCGGCCCCGGTAGAACTTCGGCTGCTTATTATTTCCTTCCGTGCCGAAGTACTTCGAAGCGCTTTTGGGAATGTCTACTTTGGGAGGGTATTCGTCCTTGCAATCCGGACAGCCCTTACTCACCAAGCGCTGGGCCATGACGCCTAACACCGCCGTAGAAATCAGAAACTGTTCGATTTCCATGTCGGCAAGCCGCGTGACCGCCCCCGCAGAATCGTTCGTGTGCAGCGTCGAAAGGACCAAATGGCCCGTCAGCGCAGCCT
>JBDRSZ010000131.1:0-3892 GCA_043824415.1 bacterium
GGAGGTGATACAAGAACGATGAGAATGGGCGGCGGTGGAAGATCCTTCGGCGGACCCGGCGGGGGCAGATCCCGCGAACAAACATACAAGATGCAATCCAACGGAAAATCCGCCACAAACGATCCCATTATATCCCCCCTGATCGTCCCCCTGCCCGAAAAAACCATCGCCGTCAACGAGACGTGGGACTTTGAGATGACCGCCCAGGAGAGGGGCCGCACCACAGGACAGACAACAGTCAAAGGGCAATGCTTGATCTACAGCATTGAAAAACAAGGCGCTCAGAACATCGCCCTCATCATCGTCAATTCAGAAACAAAACGGGACATGAAATTTAATTTCCAGACAGAACAGGGCAACGTTTCCGGATCCTCCGCCTCCTCGGCCACAGCCACCCATCTCGTTTATTTCGATATCGACAAAGGCCGCATCGCCGAAATCGTTTCCGAGGACAAGACCGAATCGATGAACGAGAGTTCGATGGGTTCGAGGTCCACATCTTCGTCTTCAAAATCGACGATCAAGCTCGTCTCGAAATAAACGGTTCAAGAACAAACGACGGAGCAGACAGCATGCTTTTGGTCAATCTTTCGGGATAATATGGCAAAATAAAGAATAAATGTCAAGTTCAATGCAAAGTGCCACGCCCTTTAAAGTGTGTGGCGCATTCTATTCCCGCAGGTGTTCCTACTCCGATATAGACGTAAAAAAAAAACAGTTGCTACGAGTGATCATTCTATCGTAAATTAATTGGTCAACTGTAGAAAAAATCCATTTCCCATGCAACGGTCCCAATATAGGAAATGAATGTAACGAGTCCATGCATAAAAAACACCCCCACATCGTGAACCCCCTGAAAAAGCACGGCGTCGTGTTGTACATTGTGTGCAGTGCGGCCACATTCTTTTTCGCCATACTCTTCCTAAGCGCCGATCCTTTCTCCTGGGAGAGGATGAACGTCTATTTATTCCTGGGTACGCTCTGCCTTGCGTTTGTTACGCTCCTCCATGCATCGTTGACATATTCTGTACGAGATGCCCTGCTCTTATTCACGGTCTCGACCCTATTCACGTATATCAATGAATTCATGGGAGTACGCTGGGGCATTCCTTTTGGGAAATACGCATACCACTCCGATCTTCATCCCTACCTGCCCGGCGGCATCCCGTTCTTCATCATTCTATCGTGGTTCGTTCTGGCATACGCCCCGCTCGTCTTCCTGCGATGGTTTATCTCCGGAAGCCGCGGCAGCTCAAAGCATGCTCCTTACAAGAAAGCCATCCTCTGCGCTGTTGCCCTGACTGCCACGGATCTGTTCCTCGACCCGCTCGCCACTCAGGTTGAAACCTGGGAATGGTCGCACTCTGGATTTTATTTCGGAATCCCAATCTGGAATTTTATCGGTTGGACCCTGATCGGCTTCCTCATCTTCTGGGTCTACTTTTTATTGGGAGGATCTAAAAAATCCGCAATCGAACGAGGTTATTTTTCTTTGGACGGTATTCTCGTTGTCCTCTCCATCCTCATGGCTTTTCTCGCCAACCTCGCTCTCTATAAAATGGTGAACAGTTTCGTACCCGCATCCGTGACACTCATCACACTGGGGCCTTTTTATGCTTACTGGTTCATCACCAACCATAAAGCCCGGACGTCTCGCGATGAATGAACACAATGCCTTGATCCAAAAAGCGTCTTCTGCCGTAAAACTGGCGCGAGCCAGACTGCTCGACCAGAGAGTCGATTCCGTGAGATGGAACCATTTTATTGACCTGTCCGCATTCACAAACGCCCTGTACGTATTGATGCTCCGCACAACGGGATTGATCGAAGCGCCCGGATATACCCAGATCGAAGCCGAACTCATCACGGACGCCGCAACACGCAATAACCCGGACGGCGGTTTTTACAAATATCCGGGTTCACCCTCCCATAAGAACACCACGCGGATCGTCATCATCTCACTCAGGCTCGTCCTCGGTGAAATCGACGCAGCAGGACGACCCAAACACTGGTTTCAGGCCAATCCCCTGTTGAACGAAGAGCAGAGAAAAAAAATACGGACTGCAATCGAACATGCGCAATCCTTCTTATGCAAATCCCAGTCCCAGTCCAATTCAGCATTCCAGGATGATATGGACCACTTGGGAAAGCTGCTTCCTTCCTACGCCGATCCCAGAATCCAGATGCCCGTCATGGCAATCCCGACTCCCCGCCTGCAGACTTGGCTCTGCAAGCCCGGCATATCTCGATTCTACGGTCAACTCCATATCGCTTCGAGAACTACCCTCCCGGCCGTCTCCATACTCTACGAATATACCCGGAAACGGCGATACGGCAGTAAGGTTGACGTATATGGAATAGGCCGTACAACCACGGTCAAAAAATTAATCCGAATCATTCTCGGAATGCAGAATGACGACGGCAACTGGTTCTACAACACGGGCATCACCATGCTCAACATCATGGCTCTGCATGAGGCCGGCCTTCCTCTGAACCATGCCTCTCTCCGGAAATCCGCTGATTATATCTGTCGAAACATGGAGTCCATCAAGGGAGCGGGCCTGCGAATCAGCCTGTTTGGCTCCGACCTGTGTGCCACCTGCATCTCAATCGATGCGTATCTGAAAAACCGGAACACCCGCTCCATCGACGATGCAATCCGGGGCAGCATCGAATTTATACTCAAGTGGCAGGCCAGCGATGGTTCTTTCTGCTACGCGAGCGGTGCGCAAAAAAATCCCGACAACGACTCAACCGCGTGTGCCCTGACCGTCCTGCATCATGCCAAACAATTGGCCAGCGGAACGATGAGTGATCGCATTGAAAAAGCCTTACAGTCAGGCTTAAAATATCTCATAAAGATGCAGAACCGCGACGGCGGCTTCTCGACTTTTAATATGTGCTTCATCAAGTGCAAGCCTGGCAAGCAAAGCCTTCGGAGCCAATATCTCTGGGACATCTCCACAGCGGACATCACAGCCCGAGCGCTCCATACTCTCGCCGGGCTGGGTTTGACGGTCTCAGATAAAAGGGTCCGTCGAGCGATGCGCTTCCTCCTCAGAACGCAGTGTCCGAACGGATCTTGGTGGAGCAGATGGTGGGCCGGCTATATCCCAAGTGCGTTCCATGCTCTCAAAACCTACGGAAGCCTCGGTTTCCGGTGGGAGTCTCCGCCGTCGACGAGGGATAGATTGTTACTCCGCTCCCACGACGCCATGATGAGGGCTGTTTCGTTTCTGAAGCAACACCAGAACGCGGACGGCGGCTGGGGAGAGACAATCCGTGCCGACACGGACACTGGATACGCCGGCGTTAGCGCAAGCACTCCCGTCTATACCGCCATCGCCGTCTCAGGATTGCTGGCTTGCGGCATGCCGAGTACTCGTCCGGAAATCGAGAGGGGGATCTCATTCCTCCTGAAAGCTATGACGTTAGACGGAATTTGGCCGGACGAAGGAGCGATATACACAATTATTGCGGGTGCCAACTACTATCCGTCTCCCCTGTATTCCGTCGTTTTTCCGATGAACGCGCTCAACGATTACCTGGAAAGCTGCCAAGGAAACCGAACATGAGGACGAAAAGAATCCTATTCACAATGACTCCTTCCAACGACCTCGGTCTGGTGTCGAGACTCCTCCCCGTGGCCGAGGACCTGGCCGGACGCGGCCACCGAGTCCTCTTCTCCGTCGCCGGCTCCTCTCCGAAAAAGCTGATCTCCGGCCAGGGATTCGAATGCGTCCTCCCACGTCACCCCTATTACCACATCCTCACGGACGATTTGAGCTTGAGCGGGATCATCCGGACACTCCGCTCCGAGGAGACGAAACGTGCTTTCGGTAGCGTCTTCGGATTCGCTGGGGCGTTCATCCGAAGCTTTCCGCGGTCTCTG
>JBDRSZ010000132.1:0-7351 GCA_043824415.1 bacterium
TTCTTTAGAAGAAAGTGGCGTAAAGAATCCGCCTTTTTGCAGGCCTGGTTTTCATGTTTCGGGCACCGGATTAGAAAAGTGTACATCCATCACCCCTCTTCCCCTTCGCAACTCCGCCTTCGGCGGACTTATGTCCACCCCTTAATTATTTAGCTTATTTTTTTTAAGTCATCGGCTGACAAAAAGGCGTAAGGTCTTCCAATTGCATTTGATTTTTATTATGTTTGTTTGGGCCCGATGAAAGATCAAGAAGTAATGTGCAGAAAGACAATGTGGACATTAGAAAGTTTAACCAAACATAAATTTACACAAAGTAGATTTTTATCTGGAGGTCTCATGAGAGATGTGGCTGTCATCGGTGTGGGGATGCAGAAATGGGGGGAGTTGTGGGAAAAATCGCTGCGGGATATTTTTGTCGAATCCGCGCTTCTGGCAATGGATGATGCCGGTGTGGATCGGATCGATTCGATGGTCGTCGGATGCATGTCGAGCGGGCTTTTCGTTGGCCAGGAGCATATCGGCTCTTTGTTGGCGGACTATCTTGGCGTGGCACCCATCCCTGCGACGCGGGTGGAATCGGCGTGCGCATCCGGGGGAGCGGCATTCCGTACCGGATTCATCGAAGTGGCATCGGGCATGAGCGATGTCGTACTCGTCGGCGGCGTGGAGAAAATGACAGACGTGGGGGGAGACGAAGCGACGTACGCTTTAGGAACTGCGGCAGACCAGGAATATGAGTGTTTCGGGGGAGTGACGTTTCCCGGCCTGTATGCCATGATCGCAAGAAGGCACATGCATGACTATGGGACGACACAGGAACAGCTCGCCCAAGTCGCCGTGAAGAATCATGAGAACGGGTCGAAGAATCCTCTGGCCCAGTTTCCGATGCGGATCACGGTGGAGCAAGTCCTGGATTCCGTGATGGTCGCCGATCCTCTCCATATCTTGGACTGTTCGCCCATCACGGACGGAGCGGCCGCAGTCATTCTCTGTCCGCTTGACATGGCGAAAAAAATGCGGAAACCGTTGGTGAAAATCATCGGTTCGGGGCACGCCACGGATACGATTGCGCTGCACGACCGCGAGGATTTAACGTATCTCAAATCGACGGTCAGGGCGGCAGAGATGGCGTATAAGATGGCCAATAAGAAGCCGGAGGACATCGATTTTGCCGAGGTTCACGACTGCTTCACGATCGCTGAGATCTGCATCGCGGAGGCACTCGGGTTCGCTGAAAAGGGCAAGGGAGGACCGTTCGTCGAGAGCGGCGCTTCGGCCATCGGCGGAAAGATTCCTGTCAATCCGAGCGGGGGTTTGAAATCGAAAGGTCATCCGGTCGGAGCAACCGGCGTGGCGCAGATTATCGAGGTCGTCCATCAGCTGAGGGGAGAGGCGGGGAAGAGACAGGTTGAGGGCGCGAGAATCGGGTTGACGCAGAACATGGGGGGAAGCGGCGGGAGCGCCGTGGTACACATTCTGGAGGGCGTATAGATGATTGCACCGAGAATATGGCGGGGAATGCCGCAGAGATACCGTTATGAAGCTGCAAAATGCAAGAAGTGCGGGAAAATCTTTTTCCCTCCGAGACTCGTCTGTTCTGCATGTCAGTCCAGGGAATTCGAGACATTCGTCCTGAATCGGTCGGGCAAACTGCTGACGTACACGATTATCCGTGTACCGCCCAGACCTTTCAAGGATGAAGCGCCGTATGCGATGGGAATCGTTGAGCTGGAAGGCGGTGGTCGCATCAACACGCAGATCGTGGATTGTGATTTCGATAAACTCGAAATCGGGATGCCCGTCAGGATGGAATTCCGCCGAATTCAGGATGAAGGGGAGGCCGGCGTAATCGGGTACGGATACAAATGCGTCCCTCTGTAAAAGGTATTTTCGATTTAGCCAACCATACGTCTACCAATACATGGAGAAAAGCTGTGAAACGCTTTTCTTGTACAGATTCTCTGGCAGTGGCCTTCTGGGTATCCACTGCCTTTGTCTTTTTTGTCTTCCCAGTGAAAGCACGCTCACAAAACCCGGAGTGGGTGACTTTCATCAATAACAGTTCTGTCTATTCGATCGTAGATGGCGGGGATCACTTATGGATGGGAGGTGTCGGACTCACCAAGTTTAACAAGCGCAACGAGAAGATGGTTTTCTACAACAAGGCAAATTCGGGAATCCCGACGAACAGCATCTCCGCTATCGCTATAGACGACCAAGGAAATGTATGGATAGGAACGGAGGTGGGTCTTGTAAGATTCGACGGAAAAGTATGGACTGTATTCGACAACCAGAACTCGGGTCTGCCTGATGCGTTCATCCGAGCAATCGTCCCGGATGACGATGGGAACATTTACATCGGGACGGATCGGGGCTTGGTGAAGTACGATGGGACGGGATGGACGGTGTTTACTCCCGATAATTCCGGAATCCCGGATTTAAAAGTGAATGCCCTTGCGAAGGACAATCGGGGAAATCTTTGGGTGGGCACGTACGATACCTGGATCGGAGACGGCTGTTTCAGTATGTTTAACGGGACAAACTGGACGGTGTATAAAATTTTCGAACATCAGAACATTGTCTTTTTGGAGACGGATCTCCAGGGGAATGTTTGGGTTGTTTTGTACAACGTTTACACAGCTCACTACTACTTGGCCTATTTTAATGGTTTGGGTTTTATCACGTACGACTTGGCATATTTCGACTTCCCGAACAGTCGGATCAGCGCGATCCGTTCGGACCAGGCAGGGAATCTTTGGGTGGGGACTTCATCCGGATTGATTGCGTTTGACGGTACGTATTGGACTCTTTATCATTCCGGAAACTCGGGTTTGAAGGATGATTGGATCAACGCGGTCATCACGGATATTCAGAAGACTGTGTGGATCGGCACGGCAAGCGGGTTGTCGCGCTACGATGGGGACCGTTGGACGGATTACGACACGCGGAGCGCTGAATTACCGGATAATAGGGTCCTCTCTTTGACTGTGGATCCGCAGGGAGCTGTATGGACGGGGACGAATGGAGGTCTGGCAAGGTTGTGGAGAATGGACTGGACGGTGTATCGAACGACGGACTCGGATTTGCCACACAATACCATCCAGGCGCTTTCCACGGATTCAAGGGGGGGCGTATGGATGGGAACGCCGAGCGGTGCTGCATTCATGGAAGATGACAGATGGAATGTATTTAACACGACGAACTCAGGTTTGCCGTGGAACAACGTCAATGCAATTGCTGTCGGAACGGATAATGTTGTGTGGATTGGCACAAACAGAGGCCTGGCACGTTTTGACGGAACGTCATGGAATGTTTATGATTTACAAAATTCGCTCCTGCCCAATAATATCGTGATCGCTCTCTATCTCGACCGTCTGGGCAGTGTCTGGGCCGGCACGCCTCAGGGTGTCGCCGTTTTCGACGGCAGCATTTGGACGGTCTTCGATAAAACAGGCTGCTGCTTGCCCAATGATTATGTGACCGTCGTGAATTCAGACAATCTTGGGAATACTTGGGTCGGTACGGCCGGCGGCTTGGCGAAGTTTGACGGAACCCTTTGGACGATCTATCGCGCGAGCGATTCCGGTCTGTCCCATTCCAATATACACTCACTCGCTGTTGATCAGCAGAATCACCTTTGGATCGGGACTTATGGTGGTCTGGCCGAGTTCGATGGAACCCGATGGAACGTTTTCAGAAAATCCAATTCAGCTTTACCGGATGATGAAATTCGCTCGCTTGCCGTCGATGGACGCGGGAACGCGTGGATTGGGACGCTGGGCGGTCTTGCCGTTTACCGTGAAGGCGGCGTCCTCATGGACATGCCATCCGTGATCCCGTCCGTGTTTTCGCTTTTACAGAATTACCCCAATCCATTTAATGCGGGCACCGAGATACTTTTTGATGTTTCGATGCTGTCTCGTGTGAAGATTGTCGTTTACGACATCCTCGGCAGACGTGTCTATGGACTCACCGACCGGATATACGATCCAGGTTCTTATTCTGTCCTATGGAACGGAATGGATGACTCGGGAAGGATGGTTGCGACCGGGATGTATTTCTATCGCATGACAACGGATGAAAGTATGTTCACGAAGAGGATGATTTTGGTCAGATAAGAGGATTGTATTTAATTTTATTAATTCTCAAACCACGGATGAACACAGAGTAAAACACAGAAATTAAAAAAACATAGTTAAATTGGTTTATGATGGTGTTTCAGATTATTTCTTATAATTCACTTCATTTTAATTCAATGTTTTCTTTTTATCTGTGTTATTCCGTGTTGATCTGTGGTGAATAATTCAGGTTTAATTTATTTTTTTAGTACAGGATTAACGAAAAGGAAATATCGTGTTCAGAATCGAATCTAAAATCTCGACGAAGAGTGCAGATTTCAAGAAAAACCGGGAGCACATGCTCGGTCTTGTGGAGGAGTTGAAGGAACGGTTGGCAGTGGCCGAAAAAGGCGGTCCACCCCACGCTCACGAAAAGCACAAAGAGCGGGGGAAGCTAACGGCTCACGACCGGCTGGATAAGCTGTTCGATAGGAACACGCCGTTCCTGGAGTTCAACACACTGGCAGCGAACGGCATGTACGAGGATCAGGCACCCGCTGCCGGGATCATCACGGGAGTGGGCGTCGTCCACGGACGGGAGGTTCTCGTCATCGCCAATGATGCCACGGTGAAGGGCGGAACGTACTTCCCCATGACGATCAAGAAGCACGTACGCGCCCAGGAGATCGCGATGGAAAACCGGCTGCCATGTGTCTATTTGGTCGATTCGGGTGGGATTTTCCTGCCGTACCAGTCGGGCACGTTTCCAGACAGGGATCACTTCGGCCGGATTTTCTCCAACCAGGCGCGGCTTTCAGCCATGTGCATCCCTCAGATTTCCGTCGTCATGGGATCGTGCACTGCGGGTGGCGCGTACGTCCCAGCGATGAGCGACGAGACGGTCATCGTCAAAGAGCAGGGGACGATTTTCATCGGCGGCCCTCCTCTTGTCAAGGCGGCGACGGGCGAAGTCGTCACGGATGAGGAACTGGGCGGCGCGGACGTCCACTGCCGGATTTCGGGCGTGTCCGACCACTACGCGCAGAACGACGAGCATGCACTTCAGATCACGCGGAACATCGTCGAGTGCTTAAACCAGCAGCGAAAGTTCGAATTGGACGTGTCCGAGCCGGAGGACCCGTATTACGATCCGGAGGAGATTTACGGGATCGTTCCGCAGAACCTGCGCAAGCCGTACGACATCCGCGAGGTCGTCGCGCGAATCGTGGACGGAAGCCGGTTTCAGGAATTCAAGGAGCTGTACGGACAGACGCTCGTTTGCGGATTCGCACGGATCATGGGGTATCCCGTGGGGATTCTTGCGAACAACGGCGTCCTGTTCTCCGAGTCGAGCGTGAAGGGCGCGCATTTCATCGAGCTGTGCACGATACGGAAGATCCCTCTTGTATTTCTCCAGAACATCACGGGTTTCATCGTAGGCAGACAGTACGAGCACAGGGGTATCGCCAAGGACGGGGCGAAGCTCGTCCACGCCGTGGCCAATGCCCAGGTGCCGAAATTCACGGTCATCGTGGGCGGCTCGTACGGCGCGGGGAATTACGCCATGTGCGGCAGAGGCTACGACCCGCGCCTCCTGTGGATGTGGCCGAACAGCCGGATTTGCGTGATGGGCGGGGAGCAGGCGGCCAATGTGCTCTTGACTGTGAAGATGGCGGGGTTGAAAAAGCAGGGGAAGTCGATGACGAAGGCCGAGCAGGAGGCGTTCCTAAAGCCCATCATCGAGCAGTACGACGCCGAAGCGAGGCCGTACTACTCCACGGCCCGCATCTGGGACGACGGGATTTTAGACCCGCTGGATACCCGCACGGCCTTAGCGTTGGGCATTTCCATGTCCCTGAACGCGCCTATCCCGGATCAGAGGTACGGGGTGTTCAGGATGTGATTATAATGCCGCAGAGGCAGAGCCTCTGCGAGACGTGAAATAAATAATTGTATAGGAATCATGAGTCATGAGCAGTCAGTACGAAACTGGAAAAGAAAAAATTGTAAGTTTGTCCAGCTGGTACCAAGAGCATTCTGGAAAACGAAATGAAGCCACTACTCGGCTCCATATAATTGACACTCTCCTTTTCGAATGCCTGTATTGGGATAAGAGAACCGACTGTATGGTGGAGGAGCGACTCAATGGAAAATACTCTGATTACACACTAATGTGTCCTCGTAGAACGGTTATTGTTGAGGCGAAAAGGGAAGGCCTTTATTTCGAAATTCCATCAGGTTATAGTAACAGGCGCTATCGGATTAAAACATTAATAAAAGATGTAGAAGAATTGGGGGCAGCAATTTTACAGGCTTCAGACTACTGCCAAAAACGAGGTGCACCATTTGGTGTTGTAACAAATGGGCATCAACTCGCCGCATTCATTGGTAGTAGACAGGATGGACTTGCTCCAGATGAAGGAGACGCTTTTGTCTTTGAGTCATTTGAAGCCTTGTGTAAAGACTTCCACCTTCTTTGGGATCTGCTCTCTAAGCCGGGTGTTATATCGCGGAAACTACAGAAACATTTACTTGAAAGCGATCAATCAATACTACCAAGGAAACTATCGGAGACTATTAGTCATTTTCCTGGTATTAAGAATCGCAATGTTCTTCAGACAGATTTGCAAATATTAGCTGACTTTGTGATTGAAGATATAGTTGCTGCTCAGCAATTAGAAGATGAGTTCCTAGAATATTGCTATTGTAAAAGTGGCGCACTGTCACAGTACGCACTAAATGGTCATATGCAAAATGAACGTGCACCCCTTTTCATGAGTTTTTGTTTAGTACGTTCGTTAATGCAGAAGTCTGTTTCTTTAATCTTCTGAAGATAATCATCTTGTTCTATTGAAACGGATAGAGTCTCTGTGAGGAGGTTCCATTCAGCAATGACAAAGAAGTTGATGTAAGGGGACGGAAGTTTGACCTCCTCGTTTAGAACATCAATGAAGCCGTGTCCCGGGGAGTTGTCGTTCTCTCGTACCTGACGCAAGAAATAGATGCGAGGGATGAAGTCCTTCTGTTCTTTGGAATATTCAGGACGCTTGTATGAAGTGTAGCGGAGTGACGAACCATTGAACCAACGAAGCTGTTGGTCAACGTCGTCAACGGATTCAAACGTTCTTCTGTTCCAGAAGTGGCGGGCGAAAACGCTGTTGTTGCCTTCAATGGATGCTTGTGAAAAAGGCCGTCTGGGAACTGAGAAAACCGGACAGACTTGTCGTCCCAACAGGTAAAGTATGGTTTTGCTTAAAGAACGTTTTCCTGAAAGACTTCCAATGAAAGTGGCT
>JBDRSZ010000133.1:0-9957 GCA_043824415.1 bacterium
GTCTCGGACTTTTGAGCAGTCCGATTAGAGCGAGCATTTTGTCGCCGGAATCGGACTTTTCGGGATCACCGACGATACTCCTGCATTTATTGTCCACCTTGTCGTGTCCGCCTAAATAAGCCATGTCCTGCATCTCGATGACATTCATCCGAAGGCGGTCGATCTCACTTTGAATCGTGGCGTAATGGGCGGGTGTGATTCTCGAACGCATCACAGCGGATTTCATCTTTCTGTAGATTTCCGTCACATAGGGACGTCGCTTTTCCTGCTGGTCCTGCGGGGGGAGATAGATTCCGATGTCTTCTACCATGGCGACGGATCCCAGCTCCCGGTATCGTTTTGACAGTTCTTGAGATTCTTCGGGATTGTCTGTGAGGATGAGGGCGTAGTTCATATCAAGGTCGAATTTGTCGACGACTGTGTCCTGTAGCGTCACGGATGTGAGTCCTTCTGGCTCGATATTCATGTAGTTTTGGTCGAAGGAGATTTGTGAGCCCATCCAAACGAAGAATGCTGTGAGCAAGAGAGCCAATGCAAGGGAGTAATTCCAACGACGGCTGAACCATGATCCGGCACTGCCGAGGAATCGGAAGGAGAGATCGCGCTGCGGCAAAGTCACCTGTTTTTGTATGGCTTTCTTTTCCCACCAGCGTTCGCGGAATACGATGAACACGGGAAGGACGAGGAAGGTGGCGATGAGGATGGCGAGGATTCCGGCACCCGTGACGAGGCCCATTTCTTTCATCCCGCGGGACTCGCTGATGACCATCGTCAGGAAAGCACAGGCCGTGGTCAGGGCGCCTGTGATCACGCCCCTTCCGGTTTTGAGGAAGGTCTGTTCCAAAGCTTCGAGTATTGACCGACCCTGGGCCCGGTATTCAGTAAAAGCCGAGATCAAGTGGATGGAGAAATCGATGCCCAGTCCCAGCAGGATGACGGCCATCATCTGGGTCATGATGTTCAACTGGCCAACGAGAAGTGTGACGATTTCTACGGCCCATACGATGCCGATGATGAGATTGAGTATAGCGTAAAGGGGAGCCAGCCACATGCGGAAAGAGACGATGAGAAGAATCAGAATAGCGATGACGGCGATGAGGCTGGTATACCCCAGGCTTTTCTGGGAATAAACCATTTCGTCGTGACAGACGGGGATGAATCCGGTCAGACCTGCTTTTACGCCTGGGAATTCCTTTAATACATCGTCGAGAATGCGCTGTATGGCAGCGGTGCCGTCGACACAGAGATCGATGTCCATGACGGAAAAATTGGGGATGGCGTTGAGGATGAGGGCTTCCTTGTCGTACGAAAGAAAGTAGGGTTCGCCCATGAGTAGCTTGTCGACGACGCGACGGGCATCCTCTTCGATTATGGATTCGCCGTTGGCGGTTCGTGTCAGGAGGGCTGCAAGGCTTTCGATGCCGTCGAGGAACATGACGGCCTGGTCTTCTTTCTGGCGGGTCGAAAGGGACTCCGTCTGTCCTACGTACTCTTTTTCCATTGCGTTGTTGAGGTTAAACAGGAGGCCGGAAAGGTTGGGATCGGTGAACACTTCTTTCATGTTCTTCACGTCGTCTTCTTTGATGAGCATCAGACCATGATGACGGAGGAAGTCGATCTCGGTCTTGTAATCCACCCTGCGTATAAGAGCGACGGAATCGCCGTCTCTTTCAAGATGGGCTTTCAGCAGCTTGGGGGCGAGGGAGTCAGCGAAGGCCTTGATGCGATGTTCTTCCCCTTGTACGACGATGATGATGCTCGTGGCCGAAACGAATTCGTCGATGATCTTGTTGTACTGTATGGTCCTCGGATCCTTGGCCGGAAGCAGGTCCGACCAGCGCATGGTGACGGAGAGGTGTCGGGCGAAAAAGCCGAGGATCATTGTGATAAGCAGGATGAGAATCAGCATTCTGCCGGGATGGTTCGCATGCCATCGGGCCAGCGTTTTTAAGATTTTGTCTCGCATTGTTCAGTCCGCTTTCATTTCATCAGAAGTATACCCGAGCACGGATCATTCCTCCGTTGCCCAAATTCTTGTTGAATGCAGCCAGATGATTCCCGTGATAATAATTGATGTATGTCAGGATTTCGACGTTTTCGAACGGCGAATAATTCAGCGTCGGGAGAAGGGCGAAGCTGCCGTCCGAGAATGTGTAAATTGTGGATATACCTAACGTCAACAGATCTGTGAAGGGATGCTGAATGATGGCGTATGCCTGATCGCGGGAGATGGTTTTTTGCTCCTGAACGAGGTAGCGCATCCAGTCGTTGAGTGTATAATCCCCCTCATCAGGTTTCCCCAGTGTGTTCCTGTAGAACTCGGCCACGATGTACGTCCCCGAATCGAACGTGTAGTCGGTTCCGAGGACGATCTCGTAGAAATCATCCGAGGTTTCCATCCAGTTGTACCCGCATTCGCTCCAGATGCCCAGGCCGAAGAGTTCACCGGCCGTGCTGAAACCCAACATTCGGCGCTTTTCCGGGAGTTCGAGAAAGCCCGGATTCAGTGGATCTAAATTGAACTGTGTGTAATCGTGGAATCGCCAGGTTTTCTCCACGGCGATGAGGTGGTAGTCAAAATGGGAGATGCGTCCCTTGAATTGGAGGAGTTTGCCGGAATCCTCCCACCCCTCTCCCGGTGCATACAGGGCTGTCAGCGAGTAACGCGTCCCGATGGGAACGTCGAGACGGATGGCGTTGTGTCCCGGCTGTTCGTAGGTCGGGTCGAGAAGATCCTGCGTGTTGAATAGGTCCGTGGGATTCCAGGCGTATCCAGATCCCAGTGAGATCGGCTGATTACCGACGGTGAGGTCGAAATATTTTATTGTTAGTTTCAAGTAGGCGTTGTCCAGGAAATGGCGGTCGTCGAAGGGGAGGACGTAGAGGGATCGCATGTCTTCGGGCACGACGGCCGTGACGGTCTCCGGCAGGTAGTCGAGGATGGCCCATCGGGTTTTGCCGTGGTACGTGATGTAATCGAAGTTTGCACCGAAGGAAACGTGCTCAGACCATTTGCTTTCCAGGTCGATGCGGAGTTTGTTCGACTGCATATGGATGAAGTCTGTTCGTACTCTCGCTCCCATCAGCTGGGATTCGAAATAGCCGAAGATGTCCACTTTCTTTTGAGGCAGGACGGAAGCGATGGGGAGAAATATCAGGATGGCTGAGAGAATTTGACGCTTCACTGTTTCAGCCCCCTTTCCGTAAAGAAGGCATCGTCGATCTCAACGTTGTATGTCACCTCCAAGAATTCCATTTTGGTCTTGGTATTGTCCTGTTTATTCGTCATGACCATTTTCATGGCTGTGGGAATGCCCTGGATGTCCCGGATGTCGCTCTGTACGAGTTCTTTAAGAAGTCTGTCCGGGCTGTCTTCGTCGTAGTATTGAATGACGATGGGGACGAAATTGTCCTTCCGTACCCACATGAGTAGTCGTGAATAGGAAACATTCGATTCATGGTTTTGCGTCATTATCAGTTTGAAACAAGGCTCACCTTCCTTGTTTTCATCCTCCAGTCTTTTCGACGTATAATCGTTGATGAACGCATCGCCGGAGCCCATGTCTTCGTAAGAGAAATCGCTTCCTTCCATTTTCTGTTTCTTGGCATGGGTGGCGAGCTTTCGGACTCGCTTGGTACGGGGGAAGTACATCCAGATATCGTTGGCGTGATTTAAAAGGAGGGTTGCCTGTCCCCGGACACGACTGGGTTCTAAGTAACGGATGAGATTCTTTTCGCCGCGATCCTTTGACCAGGATTCGTACAGGAACGTTCGTGTTTTCTCAGAACTCGTGACGATGGTATTTTCATTTTTGCCCAGCTCGTCTGGGGGTTCAGCAGATCATTGACTTTCCGGATGATTTGATCGCCGGTCAAATCCTGTCCGAAGATTGTGCTCATCAAGATGGATGAAAGAATTATCGATCTCAATATACAATTCATTAATACCTCCACTTGAATCATACTCACTCGACCGACTAATCGGTCAATATTAAATCATGGTTTAGGATCCTTCAGTCAACCCGTCGATGATGATATTCGCGAGCTGTTCGACAGCTTCGCTGAATCGAAAAAGATCACGATCCATGATCCACTGCACCATCAAGCCGTCGAGCGTCCCGATGATGATTGACGAAGCAATGGTTGTGTCAACGGGCTTGAACTTTTTCTGCCGGATGCCTTCCTGGAGGATTTGAATGATCTGGATTCGGTATTCGCTGTACATTTTGTTCAGATTCCAGGTTGCTTTTGTCTTCTTCGTCCGTAGTCCCTCTGCCCAAAAATCGAGGATAATATCCGCAAAGTCAAGGAATTCACCTTCGAGGATGTCGTTCCAAGCATCGAAATAGGCTCGTAATTTTTTTACGGGATCGTCGATCCACCGAAGGCGTCTGGCGACTTGAGCATTCGATTGCTCGACGAAGGCCTCGAAGGCTGCTATGAAGAGTTCTTCCTTGCTCTTGAAGTATTCGTAGATGGTGCCTTTTCCGATACCAGCTTCTTCTGCGATGGTCATCATCTTCGTTTTGGGGAGACCCGTTTTGGCAAAGACTCTGACGGCCGCTTTCAGTATCTCTGCCCGTTTTTCTTTTTTATCTACAATCTTTGGCATGAAATGTCCTTTTTTTGACTGACCGTCCGGTCAATTTAAATATACATATTGTACAAAAAAAAGTTTCAATTGTCAAGGGTTTACTGTTTTGTATTGACAAGGTTTGTTCATTTTCTTACCTTTTCATAGCGAAGGTAGTTCATTTACTCTTGGAGGAGTATCTATGAAGAAGCGAATGTTGATCTTGGGTATTTCTGTTTGGCTATCGGTCGTTGCTGCTGAAACCGGATGGAGTGCAACTCCACCGATGGAGCGTAAAATTCATGCAGGTTTGGCTGTCGGGTTCGGCCTTCCTAAAATATCTTTTTCCCAGTTCCGTACTCCGATTTCTGTATTGGGAGGCGGTTCTGTAAACCTTCGATTAATGAACCGAATCGTCCTCCAAGCCGGAGGCTACGGACTGCATACGTTCAGTCTTGGTAAAATCAACCGGCAAGAGGGCGAGCTTATCTTTGATTTGGTTTGGGCTTCCGTTGATCTGATGTACCGTATGCGTGGGGGATTTTCAGCCGAATCTTTCGTTCTCTTGGGAGGAGGAGGCTACCATTTTACAAAACAGTTCGGATTCGATAAAATCATCGTGGATACACCGGGCTTGAGTTTAGGAATCTCGCAGTGGTTCTATAGAAAAAACTGGAGCAGCGTTCTTGAAATAAAGTGGCATCTGCTTTTCCGACCGAGCGATCATCCTCAAGTCCTCACCGTCACTTTCGGTCTGATGTTGTGAATGAGCTTGCAGCAAATCGAACAAGTCGGTATCGTGTTCGTCTGAAACAATTCCGGCGCCGGATCACGTATTCCGGCGTATTTCTTCGATTTATTTCTGCTTTGGCTGCTTACGGAATTCTGCTGTATTATAAAACGTTGAAGGTTCGTTTTTATGGGCATTCAGAATACTTAAAGTTGGATCCTCAAAAATGTATTTATGCACTCTGGCACGGGAGGCAATTCCTGATCGTTCCTTTTTTTTACGGCCGGAAGTTCTCCATCATAGTCGATTTGAGCTGGGCAGGAGAAATCATATCGAGGATACTGAGGAGATTCGGGTACGTTGTGGTACGAGGGTCGAGCAAGCGAAAAGGAGCGCGTGCGCTTTTAGAATTTATAAAGGTCATAAGACGAGGTTATGCCGGTGTGTTCACGATGGACGGTCCGAGGGGACCCATTTATAAGGCGAAGCCGGGGATACTCTATATGGCCATGAAATTGGAACTCCCGATCGTCCCCCTCACTTTTTCCGCGGACCAAGCTTGGGTCCTCGAACAATCCTGGGACCGTTATCTTATTCCTAAACCTTTTTCCCGGTGTTGTGTGGCCATAGGGAAGCCCATCTGGGATGCGACGGTAAAGGAGGCGCTGTCTGTCGAGGAATTGGATCGCATCTCGATGGAGTGGATGGCCGAGACGGACAGGCGGGTCGGAAGAATTCCAGAGGCAATGGAAAAGTCAACGGCTTGATTTCGGAGTCTTATTTTGATGGAAACGAAGATTGACGTCCGCTCGTTCGATTCCCCGCTATCGATCGAAGCGTTTCAGAGAATACCGAGATGTCCTGTGTTCGTCCTCTTGGATAATCTCCGGAGTGCGTTCAATGTCGGCTCTATCGTGCGGACGGCCGACTGTGCTCTGGTCGAGAAAATCATATTCTGCGGCATCACGGCCCATCCGCCTCATAAAAAGTTGGATAAGACGTCGTTGGGTGCGCTGCCGTATGTTCCCTGGGAATACCGAAAGACAGTTGCCGAAGCCGCGACTGAATTGAAAGAAAAGGGAATTCCCATCGTCGCACTGGAGCTGACGAATCGAAGCCGGGTGATCTGGGAGTACCGCTTCCCGATGCCGCTGGCCCTCGTTTTAGGGAACGAGGCGCTCGGAGTATCCCGTGAGGTTTTGGATCTCGCCGACGAGATCGTGGAGATTCCGATGCTGGGCTACAAGAATTCCGTCAACGTGGCTGTGGCGTTCGGGATCGCGGTTTATGAGATTCAAAGGCAGCTGTGGAGGGATATTTCAAAGGAGAGCTGGATTCGGTCGACAGGCCGGGATTCATCCTAAAAGATGCGGTTTCGATGAAGGGCCGTCCGTTTTCTGGAGCATCGGGATGGAGATGAAGTACCTGCACGGATGGGATGTGGATATTGAGGAAGCGAGACGAATCCAGGAAGAACTTTTTTGGGAACACACTTCGGAGGCAGGCCCGCGGGTGATGTCTCCCGTGAGAAGCTGGGCACTGTATACGAAGGAGGGATGGAGATGAACAGGCAAATCGTTTTATTTTTTATTTTGGTTCTGATGAACAGCGCTTTTTGCCAACGACTGCCAAAAGAGGATGATGCGATGAATCAGAAATCGAGTGATGCTTACGCTGAGAAACGGCGGAGGATGGTGGAGGAGCAGATCAAGGCGCGCGGCGTCTCCGCCCCACTCGTGTTGGAAGCCATGATGAAGGTGAAAAGACATCGGTTTGTCCCAGACAATCTTTTTAAAGCAGCTTATTACGACGAGCCTCTTCCCATCGGCTGCGAGCAGACGATTTCACAACCTTATATTGTTGCATACATGACAGAGGCTTTGGACCTGAAGGGGAATGAGAAGGTCTTGGAAATCGGGACTGGATCGGGGTACCAGGCCGCGGTGCTGGCTGAGATTGTGAAAGAAGTCTATACGGTTGAGATTGTCGAGTCTCTTTCCAAAACGGCTGCCGAGCTGCTTGAGAAGGAGGGATATCGGAATGTCTTTTGCCGGTTTGGAGACGGATACAAAGGCTGGCCCGAAGAAGCCCCCTTCGATGCAATCATCGTGACGGCGGCTCCTCCGAGCATTCCGCAGCCGCTGATCGATCAGTTGAAGGATGGAGGGCGGATGGTCGTTCCGGTGGGCACGTGGTTTCAGGAGCTGGTGCTCGTGACAAAAATGAAGGGAAGAGTTGAGAAGAAACGGCTGATTCCGGTCTGGTTTGTGCCCATGACGGGAGAGATACAGAATAAAAAAGAAAAATAGTATGTGACATGATAACGACCTGTCGTATTGACGAAACAATCGCCTTTGTTTTTCGTTCTTAAATGTAAAGATAAAAATGATGGGAGGTGACATGGCTGAAAAGAAGCATTCGGATAAGGCTGATCCCAAGCGGTTCTATAAATCCCGAAAGAATCGTATGATCGACGGAGTTTGCGGCGGCTTGGCTGAGTATCTGGGGGCTGATGTCACGCTGATCCGGATTCTCTGGCTGCTGTCCATTCTGATTCAGGGCGTGGGAGCCGTCGCATATATTTTAGCAATGATCATCGTTCCTGTGAATCCGGCCCATGCCAACCTGAAGGAAGAGGAGAAGAAGAAAGGCAATCCGGCCCTTATCTGGGGATCGATTCTCATCGTTCTGGGATTCCTGTTCCTGTATGATCGATGGGATTGGCACACCCATTGGGATTTCCCCTTTCGTTTTCGGATTTTCCCCTGGTGGAGGATTCCTTGGGAAACTCTCTGGCCATTGGCACTCGTCGCTCTGGGAATCGTTTATATTTTTCACGTGTTGAAGAAAAGCAAAAAAGAAGACGATAAAACAGGTAAAGAAAATATTAAGAAGACAAGCGCCGGGAAGAAAGATACCGCAAAGGGAAGCGCTCCCGCCCGAAAGACGCTGTTCCGGTCTCAGAAAGATAAAATATTGGCCGGCGTGTGCGGCGGACTGGCCCGCCATTTTGGTATCGACCCGACGATCATAAGAATCGGATATGTCGCGCTGACCCTCATTACGCACGTGGTCTTCGGCATCCTTACGTATATCGTTCTTATCTTCGTCATTCCACAAGAGGAGAGTGAAAAATCCGTATCTTAGAATGAATCATGTTTGAGGACTGTTGGAAGGAGATCGAATATGGCAGAGAAGAGAGGATCTCTCGTACCGGGGGTTTTGTTCATCGCCATCGGACTGCTTCTTTTTATGCGACGCTTTTTCGATTTTGAGCCCCATTGGTTTCACATTTATCCCGTCCTGATGTTCCTTATTTCGGTGTTCTTATTTATCGAGACAGTTCGCCGACGTCACTCCGGATCCCTTTTTTGGGGAGTCGTATTTTGCATTCTCGGCATTTTCTTTTGTCTGCGTAATTTTGCGATAATCCCCCATTTCTATCCGGACGAATACTGGCCGGTCTTTCTTGTTGCTTTGGGCGCCGGATTCGTTGCCCAGTTCGTGTATCGTCCCCAAAATTGGGGCGTTCTCATTCCCGCCGGATTGTTTCTCTTTTTCGGCGTGGGATTTTCGATGTACACTTTTCACGGATATTTCTGGGGATGGGAATCGTTTATTGAGAACTACTGGCCTGTTGCTCTGATTCTCATCGGAATACTCGTCTTCGTGCGCAGTCTGATGTCATCGGATAAAGAACCGGCGGATTAGACGGCAATCATCCAATAGCCACGTCAAACCGTTTACCATTTTTTCTCCATCGATGGCTGGATATGATTATCCTGAATTATTCACCACAGATCAACACGGAATAACTATACTCAACACAAAGTGGTTTTCGGATTTTTATCGGAGACCTCACCTAAATCCTCTCCTTGAAAAAAGGAGAGGACCACATTGTGAAATCCGAAAACCACTTTGGTTCGACTATAAATTGAAGTGAATTGAACTACCCCGCCGCAAGCAGCGGGGTATCAAAAACAAAAACATTGAACGCCCCAAGGAGCGGGGAATTAAACCCTTGCCCGCCTCTGGCGGGATTAAAGGAAGAAGCGTATTTTGTTCATTGGTAAGGATTTCAGCGAACATGCTTGTCGAAATACATTCTGAAGTAATGTACAGTTCTTTCGGGATAATTGACTCTCTTCCTGGATACCTGGCGCTTGAAAATATCGGACACCTCATTGATGCCGACCAGATCGAAGAGTTCCTTGATATAGGCCACACGCCCGAAGATCAGCATGGTTTCAACCACGGCTTCCAGACTCAGATCGGCCTTGGCGTCTTTCCTAACATACCAGAACAAGGCATGGTGTTTTTCTATGTATTTCTTCAACGCGTCGGAATTCATGATCAGGTCATATTTCCTTCTTTTCTCGAACTCGTTATAAACACGAAGCTGTCCGCCACAACCGGCCACTCCCTTGGATCACCCCAGGTCTGTGCCCTGGTGCGTATTTTATAAAGTGCTCTGCCATCCGGGTACAGCGTCTTTCGTGACAATGTTTTTTGAATACAATAGTAACCTCTCCCTTGCCAAGGGAGAGGTTACCCGCCTGAGGCGGGCAGGCCCGCCTTGTGCGGGCAGGTTTGAGGGTTTAAGGATTATCAACTTCTTCAATGCGCCTGCTCCTGTTTTCCATCACTGCACCAA
>JBDRSZ010000134.1:0-16170 GCA_043824415.1 bacterium
GGCGTGGAAACAGAAAATCGAACTTCGCCACACGGACGGGTCGGTTGAGTACTTCGACCTGTCTGCTTTCGAACAGTCTGGAAAGTTGGAGAAAGAGTATTTAATTAACGGAGGAGATATCATTTTCGTACCTCCGATTCAGCTAGGAGATGAACTTTTGGTCGTAGAGGGGGATAGGGAGAACTCGGGCACGTATCAGATCCTACCGGAGGAGACGATTTTAAATTTTTTACAGCGAATCCGAGCGCTTCGGCGCAACACAGAGCTTTCAAAGATTATGATTGTTCGCTCCGAAAAGGAAAGCTCGGGCGGGAAAGCAGAGGAAAAAACAGTTATTCCGTTCGCGTCTTTGGGTTCTCAAAATCCTAATTTTATACTGAAAAGCGGCGACCGCATCGTCTTGCCGTCCAATTACGTTTATGTGAAGGGCGCCGTCCAGGTGTCGGGCGCTTACCCGTACATTCTCAATTTAAGGGCGAGAGACTATGCGGGGATGGCGGGGGGCGATTACCGATCCGGGAGCATCAAGAGCGTCAGGACATACCATGTTTACAGTGGAAAAGAGGAGAAGGGGCCGGACGTCTTGGTCGAACCCGGAGATGTGGTTCACTTAGATGCCACTTTGAACGAACGTCTTCGTAACATCGTGCAGCTCATTCCGATATTGACTTCTTTGATATTGGCCGCCAAAGCCGCAGGAATTTTTGGGGAATAAACGGGAGAGGGTCGCTCTATGGAATCCCAAAAAGTCACTTTGTTGGATTGCCTATATTTTATAGTCAAATGGAAGAAATGGATTCTGATCAACATCCTCGTCGTGGGGGCGGTTTCGACCGCGATCAGTCTCTTTCTCCCAAAGTGGTACCGTGCAGAAGCAATTCTGGCTCCTCCGCAGAAAGACATGAGTTTATCAGGAGGGTTGACTCAGATGCTGTCCGGAATCCCGATGGGGAGTTTTTTGGGAATCAGCGGGATGACGGAAGAAACGGGTCTTTATTTGGCCATTTTGGAGAGCCGGACGGTGATGGAATCTGTGGCACGCAAATACGATTTAATCTCCATCTATAAAAAGCGCAACATAGAAGAGACTGTCAGGGTGCTGCGTAAGAAAGTGGATCTTGGCTTGGACGACGACGGATCGATCCGTGTCAGGGTGCTGGATAAGAATCCTCAACGTGCCGCTGATATGACGAACAGCATGGTTTTTTATTTGGACAGCCTGAATATTCATCTGAACATTCAGAGGGCCAAGAACAACCGAGTTTTTATCGAGACGCGGCTGGGCGGGAATCGGGAGGATATGGAAAAAGCCGAGAAAGCCTTGACGGTATTCCAGCAAAAATATAATATGATCGCCCTGGAGGAACAGACAGAGGCGGCCATCATGGTGGCTTCCGAACTCCAGGCGGAGATGCTGAAGGCGAAATTTGAGCTGGGCATGGTGTCGGGTGCGTTGGGGGAGAACCATTCGGAGGTCCTTCGGTTGAAGGAGCAAGTCGCTTCGATTGAACGGGAACTTACGAATCTTCGGTATGGAGAGGACCTGTCGAAGAAGGGTATGGTTATAAGGAAGGAAAAAGGGGGCGAAGTTTTGATTCCTCTTTACCAGATCCCGGAAATCGGCCAACAGTACTTGACTCTGTATAAAGAAGTACAGGTCCAGAATAAGCTGTACATCTTTCTCGTTCAGGAGTACGAGCAAGCAAAGATCCAAGAGATCAAGGATACGCCTACCGTACAAGTGATCGATCGGGGCGTCCCTCCGGTCCGGAAAGCAAAACCGAAACGGGCCATCGTTGTCTTGAGTTGTGAATTTGTGTGTACGTTTTTTTTGATTTTCATTATTTTCTTCAAAGAGTATTTGGCTATTTTAAAAGATTCGAATCCGGTGCAATATCAAAAGTACGAACGTGTTTTCAGCCAGTTCCGAAAGTCTTCGCATTCAATGTCATGATGCTCCGTCGGAAGCAGTAGACCTTTTTCTATGATTTCATCCAGGCAAATGCGAGCTCCTTTCGATTTTGATCGAAGGACACTCGTTTTCTTTTTTTTAGGGCAAGGCGTCCTCATTTTCTTGTGTGCCGTATGTCCGCTGGTCGTCCCTGCAGCCACTGTAGGAATTCTGTTTCTGTGGCTGGCATCGCGCCATCCGTTTTTCGCTGTTAATTCTCTCATTCTTCTCCATATTTTTATCGTGGAGAGTACTGAGGGTGTTTCCGTACCGGAAGTCTTTGTGGGGCTATTGCTTTTTTATGTGGTAAGCATCTGGTTTTTCAAGAAAGGATTTCTTGAACAAACGCAGGTTGTATTCAACCGTGCGGATTGTGGATTGATACTCTTCCTGTCGAGTTGTGTGTTTTCTTTAATACTCGCTGTCCTCTTTGGAGTTTCTTTTTCACGATGGGTCCGAGAACTGGTTCCTTTCATGACGTTCATGCTATTTTTCCCGCTCCGGGATGCCTTGAGGAATAAAAAGGATGTACAGATTGTTGTTGCCATGCTTTTTATTCTCTGTCTTTATGCGGTCTTCAGGAATCTTGTGAGGTATAGGAGTGCGATTGCGATCGCTGAGATGTATTGGCAGATCGCTTCCTCTCGAGCAGCGAGCAACGAACCCTTCTTTTTCGTCTCGATCGTCTTGGCTGTTTCCGTTCTATTGTTCACCGTCTCTTGGAAAGTCAGGATTCTGATGTCGGTTTTGGTTTCTGTCTTTGCTCTGGCTCTGATCATCACGTTTTCGAGGGGATATTGGATCGCAACGTGCATCGCATTTATCGTTCTTTTTATTCTGTCCCCGCTTCGCACGAAGATAAAAATTCTGCTGTTTACCAGCATCGTCGTGATGCTGAGCGGGATGGTAGTCATGCTTTTTTTCGGCGATTTTGGAAGACTGCTTTTAGAATCCGTCTTCGGACGCTTCGTGACGATAGGGAGTTTCTTAGAAGATCCTTCTTTCCGAAGTCGTCTCGCTGAATCGGCCAAAGTCATTGGGTACATCCTCCGGAATCCGATTTTAGGATACGGGCTTGGCAAAGAGTATGAATTCGTTTCCATCATCCCTCGTGAGATGCCCACAGCCTATGTGCACAATGTCTATTTATTTTTAATGTTCAAGATCGGCTTGGCTGGGACGCTGATGTTTCTTTATTTCTACGGCAGGATGATCCGGCAGGGGTATCGAAATTACAGAAGACAAACGGATGCAATCCTGAAGGCGGTCATGCTGGGTATCTTGAGCTATCTGATTGCCATGCTTCCCCTGTCCGTATCGTCTCCGCAGTTCATCCAGAAGGATTCGATTTTGTTGATCGCAGTCGGCATGGCAATTCTGTCCTTTGGAGAGCAGTATTCCCTTCGTAAATGCGAATTGAATCCCAATGGTGAAGATTGAGGATTAGGCGTGCGAGCCATTGCAACGACGGTAGCGAAGAACACACTGACCCTGATGGTCGGCCAGGTGATTGCACTCAGCCTCAATCTGGTGACGATCGTTGTTCTGGCCCGTTACTGGGGAGAGACGTTTTTCGGGATTTTTTCTTACAGCCTTGTCATCGTCGGACTGTTCGGCCTGATAGCGGATTTTGGGATGAAGCCCATCATCGTGAGAGAAGTTTCTCGGCATCGGGAGAGGGCTTCGAGAATCCTGAGCAACGCGCTGAGTTTGAAAATCGCATTATCCGTTTTTTCCATCGCTCTGATGAATCTCATCTCAATCATCGTTTTTTCGGACAACCGCATTCGACAGGCTGTTTTCATTTTGTCCTTCACGGTCTTGTTCTCATCGAAAGTGAGCACGCTGAGGATCGTGTTCGAGTCGATCTTCCATGCCGACATGGAGATGAAGTATCCTGTCTTCTTTCAGTTCGTGGACGGCCTACTGCAGCTGGTTTTTGTCCTTCTCCTGATCTCACTCAGGGCTCCTCCCTCCACGATTTTGTGGATGTACGTTCTGGCCAATGTACCGGGATTTATATTCATCCTTCGTTTGGCGTTGAAAAGAGTAGCCCTGCGTCCGATTGTCGAGCGAGAGACTGCAAAATGGCTGTTGAAAGAGTCGTTTCCGCTGTTCTTGTATATCGGTTTCGTGATGGTGTTCGAACGGATGGATGTCCTCTTCCTGAAAGCCTTTTGGGACGAGGCCACAGTAGGAGTGTATTCGAGCGCATTCCGGCTGACGGCACCGCTCGTTTTCATCCCTTTTGCGGTGACATCGGCGATGTATCCCTTGATGTCGAGAGTCGTCGACGGAAATGAGAATCGACAGGTCATTCTCTTTAGCATGGGGCTGAAGATACTTTTCTTGATTGGGATCACGCTGGGTGTTTTGGGCACATTGTTTGGACAAGGAATTTTTCGTTTATTGTATGGTCCATTGTATGCTCAGGCCGAAGAGCCATTCCAATTTCTTTTATGGAGTCAGGGGATAGCTTTTCTTACTTTTTTCTTGATCGACTTCAACAATTCTCAAAAAAGGCAGAAGTATAATACTTATTATATAATCAGTGCTTTGGTTTTAGCGGTTCCAATACAATGGTTGCTGATTTCACGCATGAGCGTTCTGGGGGCGAGCTTAGCGAAACTTGTGTTGAATGTGATCGGGTTTGCGATTTTAGTCAAAATGTCGGTTCCGTTTTTAAGCAAAGAGCAACAAAGTTGTTTAAAGAAAGTAACCAGTCGTTTCGTCTGTCTTTTGCTCATTGTGCTGATGTATTTTTCATTCCCTACAATATACGGGCTTCGATTTCTTTTAATGGGCATACCGTTTATTCTGATAGTCTCATTTTTATTTACGCGAAAAGAATGGGAACTCTTTAAAGTGATTAAATTAAATCTGTCAGCTAAACCGAGAAGATAAAGCTGTTGAGAAGCATCATTCGCAAGAGGATAAAAGATGGGTTACGCGATGTGACTAGCTGTGATGAGCTGTTATCGATTTGCATCGTCAGTTATAACACCAAAGAGTGTCTCACAAAATGCATTGATTCCATCCTTTCCAATGGAAAGGGAATCGATTATGAGATGATTGTCGTTGATAACTATTCAGGGGACGGCACGGTTGAGATGTTGCGGAACGATTATCCTCAAGTGCGGCTTATTATCAATTCGACGAACATAGGGTATGCCCGGGCCGTTAACCAAGCCATAGACGCTTCTCGCGGGCAGTATCTTCTCATCATCAATTCAGATGTTGTGTTATTGCCGCAGTGCCTGTCGAACATGATCCATTTTGTTCGTAATCGTGAAGATGCAGGAGTGGTTGGATGTCGAGTATTGAATGCGGATAGATCTATACAACGATCATGCAGAAGTTTTCCCAATGTACTCAATTTCATTTCCGAGAATTTTTTTCTCGATAAAATATTCCCAAAGAACAAACTTTGGGGTAGGCCTTTTCTCAGTTATTTTGGTTATGACAGGACTACTACGGTTGATGTGGTCCTCGGCGCTTTTATGATGATTCGTAGGGAAATTATTGACCGGGTTGGGAAGATGGATGAACAGTTCTTCATGTATGCGGAAGAGACGGATTTTTGTTATCGTGTGAAAAACGCGGGATGGAAGAACTATTTTTTCCCCGAGGCACAAATCATACATTGTGGCGGAGAGAGCACGAGACAAGCCTCGATTCCGATGTTTATCGAATTGCATAAAAGTCACCATCGATACATAGAGAAACATCATGGAAGATCGTACCTTGCTATCATTAAAAGTATACTTTTTTTGGGAATACTCCTTCGTATCGTTCTTTTTTCACTTGCCCGTGGTGCGGATGCCTTTGGCCTTGACGGCTTTGAGTCGTCAAAAAATCGACTGCAACTCTATATCAAGATGATGCAATGGTATTTATATAAACAGGGTTTCCAAACATGAATAAGACAAGGTTACATCAAGCTGCCTTCGACCTAGCTGTAGCCTATCGTGTCTATCCTGAAATCTCCAAGGAACCCTTCATTTTTCAGGATGATAAATTGAAATTAATGGAAATCTGCCTTAAGTCCTTCAAGAAATCTCTGGCTTCCCTTCGTGTTAAAATGTTCGTACTGCTCGATTCATGCCCCGAGGAATATGAAGATTTATTTAGGAAATATTTTCTAGATCGTGATCTTGAATTCTTAAAATTTGACAAAGCAGGTAATGCGAACACATTCATCAAACAAATAGAGATTTTGTGTGAGCAGACGGATTCGGACGTAATTTATTTTGCGGAGGATGATTATCTTTACATTCCGCATCAATTTCATTGTATGATTGATTTCTTAAAAAACAAGAAGGGTGTGGATTTTGTTTCGCCCTACGACCATCCTGATTATTATAACATAGATTTACATCGACGGCCGTATTATATCGATGTTTTTAGTAACCTTCATTGGAGAACTGCATGTTCGACCTGTTTGACATTTCTTACAAGAAAATCAACTCTGATAAAAACACGCGACATTTTTACCACATATAGTAAAGGGAACTACGATTCGAGTCTGTGGATAAGTCTGACAAAATGCAATATTTTTAACTTTTTTAAAGTTTTAAAAAGTTTGTTTTTTGATCTGCCCATTTTTAAAATTTATATTAAAGCTTGGCTGTATTGCTGGAGACAGATTCTATTTGGAAAGAAATGGCAGCTTTGGGTTCCGATTCCATCGCTTGCGACTCATATGGAGAAAAGGTATTTAGCGCCAGTTGTTGACTGGTCGAACATTGTTCCAGGGTATGCGATGAGATCGAGTGGCGTTAGGTCGATTCACGAATGAGGGGAGAGGCGTTACAAATTGTCTTTGTGGATGTGAGCGGGAGAGGGGGCATCGCGCATCATGTGTTTCTGATGACCGATGCGCTCGCAGGGCAGCGCGTAGATGTCACAGTCGCAACAACGAAAAATCATGAATCGGATTTACATCGATCTAAGGCTGTCTATAAAAAAATATTATTTCCCCATCACCGATTCGAATCGCGTTTTTGTAAGGGAGCTGTATACCTCCTTTCTTTGATTCGAATGTTGCTTTATCTCCTCCACAGCAAGCCTGATATCGTTCATTGGCATGAGATCAAAATCCCTTCCGTGGAATATCGGTTCATACGATTTCTACAGAGAATGGGTGTCCGGTTCGTGTTGTCTGCGCACGATGTCCTTCATCCTGAAAATCCAGCGGTGACCCGATCGTTGGAAAGACTGTACTGTTGTTTCAATTCCATCATCGCTCATACAATACATAGCAAGCGACAGATCGTAAATCTTTTTAGCGTGTCCCCCGAGAGCGTCCGCGTTATTCCTGTCGGGGAGTACTCTCGGATCGCCGGCGAGTTGAAGAAAAAAGGAATAGTCAGGAAAAGGTTTGGCATTCCTGCGGATAAAAAAGTACTGTTGTTTTTCGGTTACATCAGGGAGTACAAAGGGCTCGATTTGCTTTTGAGATCGCTTTCTGCGGCGAGATTGAAGATGCCGGACGTTTTTTTAATCATTGCCGGAGAGTCGAAAGTCGATTTCCGTGCGTACGAAAAAGAGATTGAAGATTTGAAACTGTCCGATATGATCTATAAAAATATCGGGTACATTCCGATGGCCGACGTTTCAGATTATTTCTCGGCTGCGGATGCCGTCGTGATGCCGTATCGGAATATTTATCAGAGCGGCGTCTTATATTTTACGTTTGCCCACCGGCGGCCTGTGATTGCGACCGATGTCGGAGAGTTGTCCCAGATGATCGAAGAGGGTAAAAGTGGATTCGTCGTGCCGGCGGGGGATTGTGAAAGAATGTCTGAAACGATCGTGCGCGCGCTTTCAGACATTTCTGCACTTGAAAGAATGGGAGAATATGCGTATCATACTGTCAGAGAGAAATATTCGTGGCGCAGGATCGCAGATGAGACCGTTCGAGTCTATAAGGACGTGATGACGAGACGATGAGCATGGGGAGTTCGATGATCTGGCTTTTGGCATTCTGGTGGAGTCTGTTTTTTATTATTTATCCTTATCTGGGGTATCCATTTCTATTGGTCATTTTATCGTGGTTCAGGACCGCCCGAAGAGAGATTGATGTTCGTTATACGCCCGAAATTACGATGGTCATTGCAGTCCATAACGAAGAAAAAGTGATCGAGAGTAAGATTAAAAACTGTCTGGCACTGAACTATCCTAAAAGTAGAATCAGGTTTCTTTTTGGATCGGACGGATCGACGGACAGTACAGATTTAATCCTTAAGAAGTATCGGAATGATCGCATACGATGTCGTTTCTTTGAGAATCGTCGCGGCAAGGCCAGTGTGTTGAATGCGCTGATGGAACAGGTCAGAAGCGACATCGTTGTTTTTTCGGATGCGAACACGATGTATGAGTGTGAATCCGTACGGCATCTCGTACGGCATTTTGTGGACACTCACATCGGAGGTGTCTGCGGGAGGCTTCTGCTCGTTTCGCCCAACCAGAGCGCAGGGGGGAGAGGAGAAGCGCTTTACTGGGATTTTGAGAATCGATTGAAATTTCTGGAAGGAAAGATAAAGACCGTTTTCGGCGCGAACGGCGCCATTTATGCCATTCGAAGGAATCTTTTCATAAAGCTCCCCACAGACCGAGTCGTCATGGACGATTTTCTTATCCCTTTACGGATTGTGAAAGAGGGATTGGATGTCGTGTACGATAACGAAGCGATGGGCACAGAAACAACTTCGTTGAATCTCCGGGATGAGTTCATCAGAAAGGTTCGGATCGGAGCTGCCAATTACAATGCGCTTTGTGAGATGGGGTCGCTTCTCAATCCACAAAAAGGGTTTACAGCGTTCGGACTCTGGTCGCATAAAGTCATCCGGTGGTTCGTTCCGTTTTTTATGATCGCGCTATTCGTTAGTAATGTTTTTCTCGTAGAGGCCGTTTTATATTCAACCTTTTTTATTCTTCAGATGTTTTTTTACGGGATGGTCATTGGCGGGTGGCTGGTTCCCAAATGCGGATTTAAAGTTCTTTTTATTTCATATTTTACGTATTTTGCTGTAATTCATTTTGCGCTCTTGGTCGGCTTTTTCAAGTTTTTATTTAAGAAGCAAAAACCAGCATGGACGCGCTTAGACCGTTGAGGATGGGCAGATCGGATGTCGAAATCCGTTGAAAAGAGTGTGCTTCTTCTGAGTGATTTTTTCACGGCAACCACCGCCTATTTCCTATGGGCATGGATGCGGTATCGAATGGGATTCATTGGCGAGTCAGAATTTATTTACAACTGGCCTTTATCGATACTCATCTCAATTTTTTGGCTTCTGCTTTTTGGATTTTTCGGCCAGTATCGCACGTGGTTTACCCGTTCGAGAACGGATGAATTCATATCAGTCCTCAAGATAGTCACGATCGGCATTGTTATCATTTTTCTTGTTACATTCGATTTGGAGAAGGACTTGAATCCTCTGATTCCGTTGAGTCGAGTGACGATTCTCATCTATTGGGGCGCGATGATTCTTTGGGTCGGCCTGGCGCGTATCTTGCTACGGACAGTGCATCGCAAATTGTTGGAGAGAGGAATAGGCAGAAGAAGAACCCTTATCGTCGGATGGGGGAGAAAGGCCGACGCGCTTTTCAACAGGGTGAAAGATGCGCCAGCGCTTGGATATGAAATTGTCGGGTTCGTCAAACCGGAGGAGCGGATTCGAAATGACGATCTAAAAGGGGCACCCGTTTTAGGACAACTGAGACAACTCAGACAAATCATTCAGGGGGAACGGATTCAGGAGGTTCTCATCGCTCTTCCTCACCGGTCGAAGCGATATCTGGAAGAAGCGATTGCTCAATGCAACGGGGCATCTGTAGGATTGAAGATTGTTCCGGATCTGTATGACGTGCTCGTGGGCCAAGTACGGACAAACCAGATCTATGGGCTCCCCCTCATCGAAATCCTCCCGCAATTGATGCTGCCGTGGGAACATGCCGTCAAGCGGCTGTTCGATATCCTGCTCTCGACGGTGCTCCTCGTCGGTCTTCTTCTGGTCTTGTTGCTTTTTATGGTGATCATCCCTTTGGATTCGAAAGGGCCGATTTTTTACATCCAAAGAAGAGTGGGAAAGGACGGTAAGATCTATCGAATGATCAAATTTCGTTCGATGGTTTTGGGGGCGGAAAAGATGACGGGTCCCATTTGGGCGACGTACAACGATTCACGAGTGACGCGGTTCGGCCGATTCATGAGACGGCTGCGATTGGATGAAATCCCTCAACTTCTGAATGTGTTGAAGGGAGATATGTCCTGGGTCGGGCCGCGACCGGAACGGCCATACTTTGTGGAGAAGTTCAAGAAGGCGATCCCTCTTTACAGCCGGAGGTTGCGTGTGCGTCCGGGGATCACGGGGTGGGCACAGGTGAAAGGGCAGTACGATCAGACGCTGGAGCATGTGAAAGAAAAATTGGAGTACGATCTTTTTTATTTGGAGAATATGTCTCTGCGCATGGATTTGAAAATCATATTGAATACGCTGTATGTGATGATGCTCAGGAAGGGGCATTAAATCTCGAAGTTCAAGATTTTTAATTGTGGGAAAATAGATGCTGGAGTATGGCATATGTTAGATTTACGGTTTATCCGAGAGAATGCTGAACGAGTACGGAAGGCGGCGGAAGAGAAAGGAGTGAAGGTCAATGTAGATCGGTTGCTCGAACTGGACGGTGAGCGACGTAGAAAGATAAAAGCTGCGGACGGGTTGAAGGAGAAAAGGAATCGGGTTTCCGAGGAAATCGGAAAGCTGAAGAAAGAAGGGAAGGATGGTTCTGAAGCCATCGGAGAAATGAGGAAGGTTTCCGATGAGATCAAAGCGTTGGACGAGGAGATACGGAGCATCGAATCGAAGATTCGAGACATTCAGGTTCTCATTCCCAACATTCCGCATCCCTCCGTTCCGGTGGGTCCAGATGCCCGATCGAATAAAATCGTGAAGGAGTGGGGATCGATTCCTCGATTCGATTTCAAGGTCAGGCCTCACTGGGAAATCGGTCCGGATTTGGGCATTTTGGATTTCGAACGGGGGAGCCAACTCTCTGGATCCAACTTTGTGATGTTTCCGGGCCTTGGTGCAAGATTGGCACGCTCTCTTATCAATTTCATGCTCGATCTTCATACAGAGAAGCATGGGTATACGGAGGTTTCGGTTCCCTTTATTGTGAAGCGGGAGATGATGTTCGGGACGGGCCAGCTGCCGAAATTGGAAGAGGACATGTATCTGGTGGAGAAGGAGGATCTCTTTCTCATCCCCACGGCGGAAGTTCCCGTGACGAATCTCCATCGGGAAGAGATGTTGAGAGGAGAGGATCTGCCCATTCAATATACGGCCTATACGCCTTGTTTCAGGCGTGAGGCAGGATCCTACGGAGCGGATACCCGGGGCTTGATGCGTATCCATCAGTTCGACAAGGTCGAAATGGTGAAGTTCGTCAAGCCGGAATCGTCCTATGATGCGTTGGAAGAACTCCTCTCGAATGCGGAGGAGGTCCTGCAATTGCTGGAAATTCCGTACCGAGTCGTCCTTTTATCGACGGGAGATCTCTCTTTTTCGGCTGCCAAATGCTACGATTTAGAGGCCTACGCGCCCGGGATCGACAAGTGGCTTGAGGTCTCTTCCTGCTCAAATTTTGAGGACTTTCAAGCCAGGAGGATGAACATTCGATTCCGCGAAGAGAAGGGAGCGAAACCGGAGTTCGTCCATACACTGAACGGATCAGGACTGGCCTTGCCCAGGACGCTCATCGCCATCATCGAGAATTTTCAGACAGACGAGGGCACGATCGTCGTTCCTAAAGTGCTGCGGAAATATTTCGGGTCGAGCGTGATTAAATAATATAGATGGGCTCGTGACCTATGCAAGTGGATCTTATCTCCATCACTCCTGACGCCGAGAGGGTAATCGAATCTGCCGGCCGGACAGCCTATCTCTCCTTTGATAAGGAAACGAATTTTCCCATCATCAGGGGAGAGAACAAGGGAAGATTGTGTATTTTCCGCTCGGAAGAGTATCCGGATATTGCTTCGGTGAGAGAAGGGATGCCGTTTTCTGTGGAAAGCGAGACCTGGATTGCTGAGAAAGTATGGGCGAATTCAGCGGAAAAGTTTGTCGAAATGCTCGTCCGGAGCGGTCACCTGTCTGTCTTGGAGCATGCGTCCGCTACTTTCCGCATTCGAGGCGCGTCGAGGGCTTTTACGCATCAACTGGTCAGGCATCGCATGGCGTCCTTCACGCAACAATCTCAGAGGTATGTCGGAGAGGAAAATTTTCGGATTGTCGAGCCGCCGTCTATCATGAAGAATCCGGAAGCCCATGATGTCTTTGTCAATTCCATGGAAAGGGCCAGGCTTGCATATCACAGGCTGCAGGAGCTGGGGATCCAGAATGAAGACGCCCGCTTCGTGCTTCCGAACAGCATCGAGAGCGAGATCGTGGCGACTGCGGATTTGCGGGAGTGGAGGCACATCGTTGAGATTCGAGGGGGCAGAAAAGCGCAGTGGGAGATACGTAGCATCATTTTAGATATTTTACGTATTTTCAAGGAGAAGGTGCCTGCTGCTTTTTTCGACCTGGAAATTGATGGGGAAAAGGGTGTCGTGTTGAAAATAAATGATGATGGGTGATGTTATGGAAACAGTGGGTTGGATGTCTATTCTTCCTCCGATTCTTGCTATCGCTCTGGCCATCAAAACGAAGCAGGTGTTTATTTCACTCTTCTTCGGCATCTGGCTCGGATGGCTCATCCTTTCGAGCGGGAATCCGATTGCGGGGACGGTTCGGACTTTGGATGCCTGCGTGAATGTCTTCAAGGATCCGGACAACACGAAGGTGATTATGTTCAGCGCGATGGTGGGTGCGCTGATTGCCTTTACGCAGTATTCCGGCGGGATGGAAGGATTCGTGAATTGGGTGGTCGGCAGAGGGTTGGTCCGCGGGAGGAAGCAGGCCGGTCTTTTAGCATGGTTCGTGGGAATGGTCATCTTTGTGGAGTCGAGTATTTGCGTTTTGATCACCGGAGCGATAGCGCGGCCTCTTTTCGACCGTTTTCGGATCTCTCGAGAAAAATTGGCATACATTGCGGATTCGACGTCGGCTCCGAAATGTGTGCTCATACCCATGAATGCCTGGGGCGCCTATATTATCGGATTGCTGTCCCAACAGGGAGTGGAGAATCCGGTCAAGGTAATGCTTTCTTCTATGCCCTTCAATTTTTATGCGATTTTGGCCATTCTTTTGGTCTTGGCCGTGATCCTTTTTGAGAAGGATTTGGGTCCGATGAAGCGCGCGGAGCGGAGAGTACGGGAAGAAGGGAAACTGCTCAGGGACGGTGCGGAACCGCTGGTCTCTACCGAGGTCACTTCAATGGAGAAGAAGGAGGGTGTGCCCGCGCGGGCGATCAACATGCTCCTTCCGATTTTAACGATGGTGGTGATGATGCCCGTGAGTCTCGTGATCACTGGACATGGAAATCTGATGGAAGGGTCTGGCTCGACTTCCGTGCTCTGGTCTGTTCTGATGGGGATCGCTTTGGGCGGAATCGCTTATCGCGTTCAGAAAATCATGACTTTGAGAGAGATTGTGGATCTGTTCATGCGGGGAGTCGGCGGACTCATCCCCCTGGCTATTCTGATGGTGTTTGCGTACGCCATAGGGGAAACCTGTCGGCAATTGGGAACGGGGATTTTCGTTGCGACGATTGCCAATGCAACCCTGCCGTCTCAAGTCATTCCGATGCTTCTCTTCCTCGTGTCTTGTTTCATTGCTTTTTCGACAGGGACTTCGTGGGGAACGTTCGCCATTATGGTTCCGATCGGCGTACCGATGATCGGGATGATGGGGCTTCACCCGGGTCTGGTCATCGGAGCGGTTTTGGGTGGGGGTGTTTTCGGAGATCATTGTTCTCCCATTTCAGACACGACGATTATTTCGTCAATGGCGTCTGCGACGGATCACATCGATCATGTGCGCACGCAATTGCCTTATGCACTCATAGCTGGAGGAATAGCTTTGGTTCTTTATTTAATCGTCGGCGTTTTTTAAAAAATATGGAACTGAGGGGCGAAAACTTATTTAATCGTTCATCTAATCCAGAGGTTTAGGATGATTGTCACGACAACACCCACCATCGACGGCAAGATAATTAAGGAGTACAAAGGCATTGTGGCCGGTGAGGCCATCATGGGTGCGAATCTGGTTCGGGACCTTTTCGCATCGATCACGGATATTGTTGGAGGACGTTCAGGCGCATATGAGGAAAAACTCATCGAGGCAAGGGAGATTGCTATTCGAGAGATGACGGAGCATGCTCGCGAACTGGAAGCAAACGCGGTGGTGGGGGTGGATATCGATTATGAAGTGGTGAGGGAAGGAATGCTCATGGTAACAGCCGCGGGCACGGAGGTCGTTGTTTAAACAGAGCTGTGCACCGGTTTCATTTATTTCGCGGTGTGTGAAAAAGGCCAGGTCTTTTGGGATCTGGCCTTTGTTGCTGAAGAACGAAGGTTGTATTTACTTGCTGATGATGCAAAAGAGGTTGATGCCAAGCGATTCGCTCTCGACCTCCAATTCAGAAAAGGGGATGCCTGCATTCCTGACAAGTTTGATGAGATCGTTCGCTGTTCTGTGAATGAGGTGCCACTGCAGTGCGAGCCCCATGCCTTTTCGCGCGGGATTTTTAGGACTGAAATTACCAAAGATGATTTGACCGTCATCCTTGAGTAAACGCCACGTCTTTTTCAGAAGGAGGGCGGCGATTCGATCATCGAGATAATCGAAAAGTCCAGCAGACCATATCAGATCGTATTTCTTTGATGTCTTCAGGCGGAAAACATTGGAACAGTCCAAACGGATATTTTTCTGATACTCCATGTGAGCCAATAATTTATTTGCGTATTGAATGGCTTCCGGTTCATGATCGACGCAATGAAAATAAATATTCTTCCCATTGCCCGAACCATTGCCCGAAGCTCTGTACATTTCAAGAACATCTCGACAGGGACCGCACCCCAGGTCGAGAATATCGAGAGGGATTTTCTTTTTTGCCAGCTCGAGACATTTTTTAATGAACCATTGTTTTCGATTTCGGACAGCATCAGCTCCTTCGTATGTGTGGAACATGATATCAAAGAGTTTTGCTTTTCCGGAAGCCGCAGTCTTCTTTGTGTATATCCAATCGATGGTTTGGTAGTCACCGGAGTATCCTAATGGTTTTTCACGGCAGCGCCGGTGAATCGGGCTGACTTCCAACTTCGAGCAAATATCATAAAACTGATTCTCGAGCTCTTCTCTGTTGGGCGCACGCTTTAGGTCTTCGGCGATGTTGTCGATTTGTTGGAAGAATTCATTCTTGTACGAACGAAGGTCAGCGGCATCGATGTTGGATAGAAAATTGGAGAATTCATCGAATTTTTGGTGAATCGTTTTCTTCACGGAAGTTACCCCTAAGGCTGTAGGTTTAACAATCGTTAAAAGTGTGAACCGATGGTAACATATTTTTCAAAAATGTCACATAGTGTCTGCGGAATACCCTTATGCAAATGGCATACCAGGACCAGATTTCTTGATGAGTTATATCAGCAATCTATTGAAAAATTGAGACTAAAGTTGTTCCATTCATGGCTGTATATTCTTCGTTCATCCGGCTGAAACAATCCAGGTATGGTAATTTATCGTCCATGTGATCGATGTTAAATCAAGTTCTCGGTTTTTAAAGAATACTGTAGCTAAAAGGTGTTTTTTGCTGTTGAGGCGGTTTTTTATCTGAATACGAGTTGGAGTTTTGTCAATTATCGAAGACGTTTCTGATTTTATAACTTATGGTTTCTATCGTAAATGGTTTTTGGAGGAATGCTACTCTCGATTCATCAATGCCAAAATGAGTGATCATGCTATCGGTGTGTCCAGATATAAACAGAACTTTCATGTTGGATCTTTTGGCTTTAAGTCGTTCGGCCAAGTCTCTACCGTTCATGAAAGGCATGATAACATCGGTGACGAGCATGTCGATTGAACCAATGAATTTTTCTGCCATCATGAGTGCAGATTTTCCTTCTCTTGCCTGCATGACTGTGTATCCCTGTTTTTTCAGCATACGGGCAGTGAGCGTGCGGACTTCCTCTTCATCTTCTACGAGCAGAATGGTTTCGCTACCGCCAGGAATTTTAGTGCGTTGTTTTAATTTTATAATGGATTTTGTATTGG
>JBDRSZ010000135.1:0-2511 GCA_043824415.1 bacterium
TTAATCACCAGAGGTGAACACTTTTTCCCGATGCCGAACCTGGTGGGGAAAGTGGTAAAAGCGGCAAGTCTTAATTTACAGACGACACCATCCAAATAGAACGATGCTTTGCATTGAATTTGCAGTCCATATTCTCCTCCAGTAAAATTGAAACCCGAAACTCGTAACTCTAAACCATGAACTCTAAACCGAACACTCAAAGCCCGGCACGAACCCCATCCAGCCGCTTCTTCGCATCGGGTACCATTCCGAAAAATTTTTCCAACTTCTCACAGGCGTATGCCTCGCAGTATGCACAGTTCAGAACGCCCTTCTCCTTTCCGCATTTCCGAATCTCGCATACTGTGCAGTACTGAAAAACCGTCTCTCCATCCGAAAGACACCCGTTGCAGTGGATGTCCTCCGGTTTGATGTCCTTCTTGTATTCCTTCGACCAGAGTTTCGCTACTTCCTTTCGCTTTTCATCGTCGTTGGCTTTTGTGGCTTGATACGCGCCGCACGTGTGACAGAGCAATCCACAGACCGATATCATCTCGCCCATACCATCCTCCAAATATTAAGTGACATTTCCCTGCTTTCGAAACACGAAGACCCATATCCTCATTCACTCACCGCAGGAATTTGCTTCAATAGCTCCTCAATGCGTCCCCGCATCTCCGGATTCTCAGTGCTTTCGAGCAAACCCTCTAAGTACAATCTTGTTAGTTCATTCCGTCCTAAATTCCGCGATAATCCAGCGAACAAATCCATCACAAAAGCCGGACAGCCTTCCTTCTCGACGGCTTCTGAAAGATACCCGTAAGTCACTTCCATATCTCCCAAATACATCCAGTGAATCCACCCTAAATAGAAAGGAAATTCCCATCGGTTCGCGTTGGATTTGTATCCCTTTTCTAAAAGACGCCGGGCGGACTCAATATCACCCGTATCTATGAGCACGTACACTCCGCCGAACAGATAGGGAAAGATGAAATGCGGATCCACGGTCGTCACCCTGTCTAACATGGGATAGATGTAGTCCACAAGACCGCTGCTCTTCTGCTGATACAGCAAATGCTTTAAGTCGGAACTGATGCCCGTTGCAGAATCCGGACCTAGGGGAACAGGCCTTATCGTCCTTAGCTCTTCCTCAATATTCCCGCTTTCCACGGCGTACTGGTAATACGGATTGTCTTCGTCGGCCACTCTCCGGCCGTAGTAAAGAACGCTCCGTATCCAGAGCCAATCAGCCACCAACCCGCGGTAGCCCAAACTCGCCCATTTCAACACTTCACCCTTGGGAAGAAACACGGGACGCTTGTCTATGAATCGTATGGAACGGTTTTTATCCATGACTGCCTGCGTGCGATGAACGACAAATCCAAAAAAGCAGACGACGAGTACAAACGCTGTTTTCTTCAGAAGTGATCGCACCATCTACTTAAAATCCCTTCTCTCGAACACAGCCACAGTCAAGAGGAGCAGGATAAAAATATAGCCGATCCCGTAGAGAAGTCCATACTCCACGGCATGCGGCGGTCGCTCTATCTGTTCCACGACTGCAGTTTTCAGATTCAGACTTTCAAGGTTGGGGACGACGGTATAAATCACTCTTAAAAACCAGTGCACTCCCTTATCTGGATAGAGCTGCACATAATCGCGGAGAAAACCGCTCAAGTGTCCGGCGACAAAAACGATCAAAGTGAAAATGGCACTCAGGGTGGGCGAAACGAACGTCGAGAAAAAAAGTGCAAAGCCGACGATGAGGAGAATTTCGACGGTGATCAATAGGATGGCCGGAGTCAATCCGAAATCGATCCGACCCTCCATCAGGAAATCCGCAAACCACAGAGCAATGCTCATCAGGATGACGTTGGCTGCGATTGTCAGACCAAGCCCCGCATATTTTCCAAAGACGATCTCCCAGCGGTGAATCGGCTTGGAAGCGATGATGTAGATCGTCTTCTGTTCCAGTTCCTGCACCATCAGCCGTATGCCGATGAAGATGGCGATGAGAAGGCCGAAAATGGACATGGCCGACAGTCCAAAATCCTTTAACACCTTCACCTGCTGATAAATCGACCAATCTCCCACGACGAGAGACAGGAGGATCAGCCCGATGGCAAAGATGAGAATGTTCACCAGCACGCGATTCCGGATCGTCTCCTTGAACGTATTCAGAGCCACTGCCCAGATGCGCATCATCTCACCTCCCGACCTCGGACATGAAATACGCTTCCAAACTCTTTCGTTGCGGAATGACAGAGATAACTCGCCCGTCCGCTTTATCGATCCTTCTTAAAAAATCTGGGACTGCCTCTTCGTTGTTGAGGCGAACCATCGCCTTGTTGCCCTGGAGGACGACATCTTCCCGGCAGAGATTCATCTTGTCCAATTTTTCTAGTGCCAGCGTGAACGTCACTTCCACCGAAGTCGCCTGCGAGCCCACGATGTCCTCCAGCGTGCTTGCACTCGCCAGCCTTCCCCCGTTCAGCACGCCCACCTTGTCGGCGATCATCTCCGCATCGGATA
>JBDRSZ010000136.1:0-2312 GCA_043824415.1 bacterium
TGCTGAACTATAATACCAGTGTTCCGGTAATTCAACATATCCTCTCTTAACCGGATTATAATGGATATATTCAACTTTCTGTCTAAACATATCATCGGATATCATCTGTTGCGGATGAAAACCTTCCTGCCATAACTGATGATGGCTCTCCCGCTTGTGTCTTTTTTTATAAAACTCAAGCAAATTAAGAGTCCAATCTTTTTGATCATGTTTTAATTGTTCAACAATGAATTTCGTAGTATGACGCTTAAGAGACTGTAATATATTGCTTAAATTGATTGCCTGACAAATCAAATGAAAATGATTCTCAAGGATCACATACGCATAGATACTCAAATTTTTCTGGGTTTGACAGAATTGCATAGAGCTTATCAAGATATCAAAGTAAGGTTTAGAGGTAAATATGGGTATCCATTCTATGATTGAGGATGTGATGAGATAGATACCTTCTGGATCAACTATTTTATAATTGCTTCTCAATGGTGGTTTTGTGTTCTATCGTATTTATCGATTTCAAAGCACAGCTTTTTTATCAAGTTCCGTCCCAAGTACAACTTGGGACGGAGGGGAAAAGTATGACTTGGGACTGAAGGGAAACTGTCTAAGCTACTGCTTTGGATTAAGAATTTTGATTATCCGTTTTAGATGATCCACAGTGAAATGTCAAGTCGGGGTAGTGATTCTGGTGTCTTGCCAAAACTATTTTGTATTCGTTGTCGTGTGCGAATTTGGCCAGCACGGGAAAAATCATTAACTCGATGATCTTTGAGACCACCTTTGTATCAGTGCTTATCGTATAAATGTGTTTGTAGACATCGATGAAGCCTTTGACTGTCCATTCGTCTGAGTCAGTGGAAACGACTGTTGAGAACTCTCTGAAGCATTTCTCAAGGGATGTTTTGAATTCCGACATATGACTTCCCTCTCTCCGTGTTATCTTCCACCCAACATAGATATTATCTACTCCTTCACAGCCCAATAAGTGGTTTCTTTTATGAGAAATATAAAGGTTTCTTTATTTAGAAACAAGTATTTTACTGCTTGCGAAGGTGATTCTAATCTTTATCAAATCCTATCGAAATATTACAAATTTCCGTCTTAAGATGCAAGGTAAAAAATTCCACGTCATTTTTGGAAAAATGACTGAATGAAACCTTTGCAACCTTTTCTTGAATTAGATGGTCTTATATCACGTACAATCCGTAGAGACTAAGAGTTCGGATGTTTCAGACAATGCTTTTCTCGTAACCTTTTTATGAGAAGCCCGTTTTATACTATGACACATTTTTGCGATGTGCTCACGCAAGGAAGGCGAAAGAGGGAAACAATCATTGCTGACTTGCGTACACCTCGACAACCGGGATGGAGAGAGAGATAACAGTAGAGTTGAAAAACAGAAAGGACGGACGAATGGACACGACAGTGAAGAGGATTTTGCTATCTGTATTGGTGGTGGTGACTTCACATCCAATTCTCTCTCAAACACCCAAGAGGACGTATACGACGAAGAGGGTTAATCCTACACCTCCTATCATCGACGGACGGATGGATGATCCCTCGTGGGCAGAAGTGGAATGGGGCGGAGATTTCATCCAGCGGGAGCCGTACGAGGGGAAGGAACCGGGTCAAAAAACGGCTTTTAAAATTCTGTACGATGACAAGAATTTGTACGTCGGCATTCGGGCCTACGACACAGAACCCGAGAAGATCAATAAAAGAATGTCGAGGCGAGACAATACGGACGGCGATATTGTCGGCATTCAGTTGGACAGTTATCAGGATCATCTGACAGCTTTTACGTTTCTCGTGAACGCCGGCGGCGTGAAGATGGACGGCGTGTGGACGAACAACGGGGAGGAGGATTATTCGCTAGACCCTATTTGGTATGTTGACACTTCTATGGATGAAGAGGGCTGGTGCGCAGAGATGCGCATTCCGTTGAGTCAGCTTCGCTTCGGGAAGAAGGAGAATCACGTTTGGGGGATGCAGGTTGCACGCTTTTTATTCCGAAAGGAAGAACTCTCCTGCTGGCAGCATATTCCGAACGATGCGCCCGGATGGATCTATCTGTTCGGCGAGCTGCACGGAATCAGCGGCATCTTGCCTTCGCGGCGAATCGAGCTTATGCCCTATACCGTGGGTCAGACGGAGACGATGAAGGAAGAGCCGGTCAATCCGTTTGTTCCGGGACGTACCTGGGGTGCGAAGTTTGGGCTGGACGGGAAGGTTGGCGTCACGACGGATCTGACGATGGATTTCACAGTCAACCCAGATTTCGGTCAGGTAGAGGCTGATCCGTCTGTCGTCAACCT
>JBDRSZ010000137.1:0-3675 GCA_043824415.1 bacterium
CTATATCAGCGACTAATCCTGGTAGACCAGTTAAAGGATATTCGATCGATAATTGATATGGCAAGTTATTTTCATTTATATTCGCCAAATCAATTTGTTCCGTATACCTTTTCGAACAGCACATATTGAGCACTATCACAAATAATACTGAAACCAGTTTTGCATTCATTGGCAAATCTCCTCAACAATATTCAAAAACCCGTATCAATACGGGAGGTGTATTTTTAAGTGATTGGTTTCGGTACTCCGACGAATGAATGTTATCAAAATAACCACTAAAAATCAATCTATTTTTCTGGAGGACTTAAAAATACCTGAATAAACCGTTTGACAATCTGGATTCAAAATTGTAAATTAATCCGCATGTTTCTGAGAGTTCTTTCGTTACTGTAACCTCAAGAATCATCCCTTAAATCGGCGAACCTCAACCTTCGGAGACTTACAATCAATTTGAAACATAAGCGTTCGATTGCTATCATCCTCGTGTTGTCTTGTATCATCCTCCTGTGCATCTACGGGCTCACTCTTTTTTTGCCGTGGTCGATCTCGGAGAACCCGGAAAACATTCAGATTGCTATTATGAGGGGGATGACCCCTAAAGAAATATCAGTCCTGCTGAAGGATGGGGGGATTATTCGCGGGACAAGAAGCTTTCTCCTCGGCGCCAAGCTGCTCGGAGTCACTCGGAAGCTCCAGGCGGGAGAGTATCGTTTTCAGGGAAGTTTGTCCAATTATAAGGTTCTGCGCACACTGTACAAAGGACGCGTCGTCACCGGTTTTGTGACTTTTCCTGAAGGAACACGCTCTTTTAAAATGGCAAGCATTTTGAAAAAAACGTTCGGTGTGGATTCTACCCGATTCATGGCTCTTGTGAATGACACTTCCTTCTGTCGTTCTCTCGGTATTGATGCATCGACTTTAGAAGGATATATATATCCCGATACGTATCGGTTTCAGCTCAATCCTACACCCGAGAACATCCTGAAACGAATGGTAGACCGATTTCACGAAGTCTTTGCCGATACATTGAAAAAACGTGCGACAGTGCTCGGTTTTTCAATGCACGAAGTCGTGACTTTGGCGTCTCTTGTCGAGGGAGAGGCAGGCTTGGACTCCGAGAGAACGACCATCGCAGCACTCTACTTGAACCGTCTGAAGCGGGGCATGCTTCTCCAGGCAGATCCGACGATTCAATACATCATTCAGGATGGGCCCCGCCGACTGCTGACGAAGGATTTAGAGATCGATTCCCCGTACAACACGTATATTCATTCAGGACTCCCTCCCGGTCCTGTGAACAATCCTGGTCTGGCATCTCTCCTCGCCACTCTGTATCCTTCGTCCTCGGATTTTTTATATATGGTGGCCAACGGGGACGGATCCCATACATTTTCACGGACGGTCGATGAGCATATCAGGGCGAAACAGCGATTCGACCGTGTGAGAAGAGATGTGATCCGTGATTAAAAATGATTCATTCCGGAAGAACAGATTGTGAAAAACCGTCCGCAATCTCTATTTGAAGATCTGAACTCAGCTCAACGGGAAGCTGTGGAGGCGAGCGAAGGACCGGTACTCATATTGGCCGGAGCCGGCAGCGGCAAAACGCGCGTCTTGACGTACCGGATTGCCTATCTCATTCAAGAGAAAAAGATCTCTCCTGTGGAAATCCTTGCCATGACGTTCACGAACAAAGCCGCCGGTGAGATGAAAGAGCGTGTGAAAAAATTCGTGGATGATAAACACCTTTCCTGGATCGGTACGTTCCATTCTATTTTCTCAAGAATTCTCCGCTATGAAGCAGAGGCTGTCGGATACACTTCTGATTTTGTCATCTACGACAAGGAGGATCAGGAACGACTCGTCAAATCGGTGATGCAGGAGCTGTCCGTTTCTCCGATGGAGTACGCTCCGAGATCCGTTCTTAGCGCCATCAGCCGATCAAAGAACAATCTAATCTATCCGGAAGCGTATGCAGCGTCAGCAGAAGGCCCATTCCAGAAAATCGTTTCCAAGGTATATCCTGTGTACCAGTCGCGTCTTCGTGAGAATCATGCGTTCGATTTCGACGATCTCATCACGGTGCCCATCACGGTTTTTATGAATCATCCGAAGATCCTTGAACGGTACCAATCGCGATTCCGTTACATTCTCGTCGATGAGTATCAGGATACGAATCGTGCACAGTATGAGTTAATACACTGTCTGGCAAGAGAACACCGGAATCTGTGCGTGGTGGGAGATGATGACCAGTACATCTATGGATGGAGAGGAGCCGAAATTCGGAATATTCTGGAATTTGAGAAGGAATTTCCGAGAGCAAAGGTTTTTCGATTGGAACAGAATTACAGATCCACACAGACGATTTTAAAGGCGGCGACGTCCGTTGTGGAGAAGAATGTGGGGCGAAAAGGAAAAACACTATGGACACAGTTGGAGGAAGGCGAGAGAATCCAGTCGCTTGAAGTGAAAGACGAGGTTGAAGAGGCTCAGAAAGTCGTTGAGAAGATACACGAAGAAATATTCCAGGGTAAGCGCGTTTTTCACGAATTCGCCATTCTCTACAGGACGAACGCACAGTCACGTGCGCTGGAAGACGGTCTCAGACGCGCGGGCATTTCATACGTCATTGTGGGGGGCGTTCGATTTTACGAGAGGAAGGAAATCAAGGATATTCTTGCTTATCTGAAAATCATCGGAAATCCGAGAGACAGCGTGAATTTGAAACGGATCATCAATTTTCCACTCAGAGGCATCGGGGACACAACTTTGGGCCGGATCGAGAAATGGGCGCTCGAAAAAAGTATCCCGCTTTTCGCAGCCATAAGTCGAGTCGAAGAAATACCGGATTTGCCTCAGAGGAGCAGAGAAAGCGTAGGACGTTTCTATCAAACGATTCAAAAATATATGGACCTGAAAGGAAAGATCCTCCTGACCGAATGGGTGCATACGCTCGTTGAAGAGATCGGTTTTCTTCGTATGTATAAAGAAGATATGACCATTGAAGGGATCGGGAGGGCCGAGAATGTCCAAGAGTTGTTAAATGCCATAGACGAATACGTATCCACTGCTGACTTGCCGACTTTATCCGGTTTTTTAGAGCAGGTTTCCCTCGTCACCGATGTGGACATGTGGGACGATAAATCGAATGCCGTCACGCTGATGACCCTCCACTGCGCCAAGGGGCTGGAATTTCCGGTTGTCTTCATCACGGGGATGGAAGAGGGTTTGTTTCCCATTTCGAGGAGTATCGAAAATGCGGATGCGTTGGAAGAAGAAAGACGTTTGTTCTATGTCGGTCTGACGCGGGCGAAAAAGAAAGTGGTTCTGACCTGGGCTCAGACAAGAAGACGGTTCAACGATTTGAATATTCAGCGACCATCACGCTTTTTAGACGAGATCGATCCGACGGTCGTCGAGGTTATCCGTCCGATGCCACGGTGGACGAGAGATCCATCGCCGAAGAGCCGAAATGTCTTTGTGAAGTCTAACGAGGCCCACCCGTCGTATGAGTCGTATTCGCAAGAAGAAATGAGGTGTCAACCCGGCATGTGGGTGGAGCACGATATCTACGGCCGCGGGCAGATCACGAATGTGGAGGGAACAGGAAAGAAACTGAAGGTCACTGTTCAATTTGAAGCGGGAATGAAGAAAAAATTCATTGCACAATATGCC